>JAZLLD010000011.1:0-36389 GCA_045597945.1 Bacteroidales bacterium | reverse complement strand
ACGATCCCGAATTCATATTATCCAATTTTTTGCCGGATAATATACGAAATCAAAAGTAACTGTTGAAAATTTTATTGTAAATAGTTATGAACACGGATGTTATGAGGTTGATTTCTGATTTTTAGTAGACACTAGTGTTTTATTATTGTTAATTTTTTTGATTTGTAGGCAGAGAGTGCGGCTATGTGTGTGCAAAGCCCCACAAGCGGGAGGCTTGCGGGGCAGTATGGGTGTGTGTCGGCCGGGCGACTAGAGTTCGATGTACATGTTGTTCTCCTCGGCCAGGCGGCGGAGGTTGATGATGGCGTAGCGCATACGGCCGAGGGCAGTATTGATGCTGACGCCGGTGCGGGCGGCTATGTCTTTGAAGTCGCACTTGCCGTAGTGGCGCAGGATGACGACGCGGCGCTGTTCGGGAGGCAACATGCGGACGAGCTTGCGGATGTTGCGGCTGGTCTGCTGGCGCATGATGTTCTGCTCGACATTGTCGTCGTGGAGTTTGAGGGTTTCAACCACGTCCATGTCGGGACGGTTGGGCACAGTGGGCATCTTGTTGTTGCGACGGAAGTAGTCGACAATGAGGTTGTGGGCGATGCGCATGACCCAGTGGATGAATTTATTTTCGTCTTTGTAGACACCAGTGTTGATGGTGGCGACCACTTTGAAGAAGGTGTCTTGGAAAATATCGTCGGCAATATCTTTGTCTTTGACTACGGAAAAGATGTAGCCATATACCTTGGACTGATAACGGGAAAGGAGAATGTCGAAACAAGAGTATTCTCCGTCTATATATCTTTGTATCAGCTCATTGTCGGTGAGCGTAGTCAATGATTCGTCGGTCATTTTTTTCGCTTTTTAATGTTGAACTGATAGTATTGTTTCGATAATTGCTGTATTAATTTATATTTTTTTGAGAATGCAAAAATACATATTTTTTTGCAATTAGCAAACTTTTCTACGCATTTTTTGATTTTTTAGTATGTGGAGATGAAAAAAAATTGTGTTATTGTTCATCTTTTTTTTGTCCGGCCAGGAGTCCGCAGGCCGCCATGATGTCTTCGCCTCGGGAGGCACGGATGGTGCAAGTGACACCGTGGGCGTTGAGGTAGTCGCGAAAGTGGTCCATCGACTGGGTCGTGGCGGTCTTGTAGGGGGTGTCGGGTGAGGAGTGGAAGCGGATGAGGTTGACGCGGCAGTAGAGCCCTTTGAGGAGGCGGACGAGCTCGGCGGCATGGCGGGTGTCGTCATTCAAGCCACGGAACATGGTGTATTCAAAGGAGATGCGTCGTTGGCCGCTCCAGTCGTAGCGCTTGAGCAAGGCCACGACATCGGCAATGGGGTAGGCTTTCTGCATGGGCATGATGGCCAGGCGTTCGTTGGGGAAGGGGTTGTGGAGGCTGACGGCTACGTGGCAGCCGCTTTCGTCGAGGAACCGTTTGAGGCCGGGGATGATGCCGACGGAGGAGACGGTGATGCGGTGGGGGCTCCAGCCCAGACCCCAGGGGCTGGTGAGGACCTGGGTGCTGCGGAGGATGTTGTCGAGGTTGTCCATGGGTTCGCCCATGCCCATATATACTATATTAGTAAGGAGGTCGAATTCGGGAATGGAGAAGATCTGGTTGAGAATTTCGGAGGTGTCGAGGCTGCCGTGGAAGCCTTGCTGGCCGGTGACGCAGAAGCGGCAACCCATCTTACAGCCCATCTGGCAGGAGACGCAGAGGGTGCCACGATCGCCATCGGGGATGAAGACGGCTTCGACGTATTGGGTTTCGCTGGTGACTGCCGAGGAGCATTCAAAGAGGTATTTCTTGGTGCCGTCCTTCGACACTTGGCAGTTGATGGGGTCGTGGCGGCCAATATAGGCTATGTCGTTGAGCCTTGAGCGAGCCTTGAGCGAGAGGTTGGTCATAGCGTCGATGCTGCTGACGTGTTTGGCATAGAGCCAGTCGCACATCTGCTTGGCCGCAAATTTAGGCATTTCTTCCTGGGCGCAGAGGAGCTGGAGTTGCTCCAGGGTCATTCCGAATAGGTTAGTCTTCATCGTTCAGCGGTTAGAAATCAAGGAATGGGTCTTCTTCTTGTACTTCCTGCTGGAAGCGCGAGCAGTCAAGTTCGACATCGAGCGGCACATTGGGGCGTTCAAATTCGCCACGGGGGAATTTGAGCGTCTTATCCATATATATATTGCGCATGTAGTGGCCGAAGATGGGCAGCGCCTGGGCGGCGCCCTGGCCGTAGGTCATGTTGCGGAAGTGAATGCTGCGCACCTCGCCGCCGGTCCAAATGGCGGTGGCCAGCTTGGGTGTGATGCCCACGAACCAGCAGTCGGAGTTGTTTTGGGTTGTGCCAGTCTTGCCTGCAATGGCTGAGCTGAATTCGTTAAGGCGGTATTTGTAGTTGAGGCGAACACCGGTACCGCTTTGGACCACACCTTTCATGAGTTCAACCATCATGTAGGCGGTGCGCTCACTGATGGCCTCGTGGCGTTCGGGAGTAAAGCGGTCGAGGACGGTGCCCTTGCTGTCTTCGATGCGGGTGATGATGATAGGCTCAACATATTCACCTTTGTTGGCGAAGGTGGCCATAGCGCCGGCCATTTCGTAGACGGTGATTTCGGGTGTGCCTACACAAATGGCGGGCACGGCGTCAATATCGCTGGTAATGCCCATCTTGCGGGCGATGCTGATAACTTGTTCAGGCGAGCCTTGTTTCATGAGGTAGGCCGAGACCCAGTTAACAGAGTGTGCCAGCGCCCATTTGAGGGTGACCATCTCGTTCTCGCGCTCGTTGGTGGAGTTCTTGGGACACCAGTCGGCCTGGCCCCATTGCTCGAAACAGACTTGTGCGTTAGGCACTTCGGTGCAGGGATACATGCCCAGGTCTTGCAGTGCCATAGTGTAGACGAATGGCTTGAAGGTAGAGCCTACTTGGCGGTGGCTCATCACGTTGTCGTATTTGAAATAGCGGTAGTTGATACCTCCCACATAGGCTTTGACATAGCCGGTGCCGGGTTCGACGGACATGAGGCCAACGTTGATGAATTTCTTATAGTATAGCAGCGAGTCCCAAGGCGACATCACGGTGTCGATATTACCTTTCCAGGAAAACACTCGCATATTCACTTTTTCTTTGAAGATGCGGCGGATTTCTTTCTCGCTCTTGCCCTGGTTGTGGTGGAGCTGGTAGTAGCGGTCGGAGTTCTTCATGGCCTGGATGAGGATTTTTTCCTGCTGTTCGGGCGAGATATCGTTGAAGGGATTGCCGCCACGTGCTTTCAGCTCGCGCTCGAACTGCGGCTGGATTTCCTTGCTCATGTGTTCGCGCACGGCGGCTTCGGCATAGCGCTGCATGCGGGAGTCGATGGTGGTGTAGATGCGGAGGCCGTCTTTGTGCACATCGTAGTGCTCGCCGTCGCTGTTGCGATGATGTTTACACCAGTCTTTCATGAAGTTGCGGATGTTTTCGCGTAGATGGGTGGCCAAGCCGTCGTTGTGGCTCTGGGGGGTATAGCGGGATACATCGATGGGCTCTTGTGAGTATTTTTCCACCTCCTCGTCGGTCAGATAGTCATATTTGTTCATCTGGGCCAGCACAGTGTTGCGGCGGTTCAAGGCGTTCTCGGGATGGAGGATGGGAGAATAGGATGTGGGCGCTTTGAGCAGCCCGACAAGCATGGCCGACTCAGTGACGGAAAGCTCGGAGGGGCTTTTGTCGAAGAAAGTTTTGGCGGCCGTCTTGATGCCGAAGGAGTTGCTGCCAAAGTCAACGGTGTTGAAGTACATGGCGATAATTTCCTGTTTGCTGTAGTTGTGCTCCAGTTTGACGGCCACAACCCACTCTTTCAGCTTGGAGAACACAACACCGATTTTGCCTTTATGCTCGCGGGGGAAGAGGTTCTTAGCCAACTGCTGGGTGATAGTGCTGCCGCCGCCGCTGCTGCTGTGGCGGCCAAGTAAGGTCTTGAAAAACACACGGAAAAGGCTTCGTGAGTCGATGCCGGAGTGTTTGTAGAAGCGCACATCCTCGGTGGCGATGAGGGCGTTGACCAAGTTGGGCGAGAGCTCGTTGTAGGTCACGTTTGAGCGGTTCTCGATGCCGATGAAGCCCAGGATTTCGCCATCGGCCGAAATCACCTCGGTGGCTTGGTTGCTCTTGGGGTTCTCCAGTTCTTCAAACGAGGGCATGAAGCCCAGCCATCCAAGCGACAGAAGTGTGAAGAAGAGGAAAATAAATATCCAAATGCCGCCAAAGATTTTCCATGCCAGCTGTATGCGGTTTTCTTCGTCCAGTTTTCTTTTGTTTTTTGCCATATTCTTTTGTATGATTTTTGAGAACCGGCATCCGGAAGGGTTGCCTCCGGCTGACGGTTCATCCGATTAGTCTTTAGTAAAACGTTTGATGCGCAGTCCTACACTTTTGATTCCCACCACGTTGGTGTCGCGCATTCCATGGCCGATTTCGAAATGGTAGTTGCCGGAACGGGGGAAGATGACATGGCGGCGGAAGACAAAACGGCTGTCGACATAGCGGCCAGTGCGCTTGCCGTACCAGTTGCCCTGCACGTCGGCTAGAGGGCATTCCAGTGTGTCGTATGCCACACTGCCATCGGGGAAAGTGGTATTGATAAAGAAGAATGTGTTGGCCTTGGGGTAACGCACACTGTTGCGCACATCGATGTAGAAATCAAATATCTGCATAGTGTCATCAACCTCAACATCGTATTTCAGCCATTGGTCCATGTTCCAAGAGGTTTCGTCAACATCGCGCTCCACGGCATAGTAGACGTGTTTGTCGCAGCTCTGCAGTATCATGGCCATGTATGCTACCAATATCAGTAAGTATTTTTTCATAATCTATTGAATTATTCTTGTTTGTCTTTGTTGCCATTTGAATTGGAACGGCGCTGATTGTTGCGGGGATGGCGGTTGCGCTGACGCTGTTCGTCGCGGGGTTGTTGCTGGTTGTTTTCGCCATTGGGCTGTTCGGCATTGCGTTGGCGCTGCTCTCTGCGGGGCTGGTCGCCGCCACGGCGCTCACGGCGCTCGCCATTGCGTTCGCCACCACGGCGTTCGCGACGGTCGTCATTTCTGCGGTCATCACCACGACGCTCACGACGCTCGCCATTGCGCTCGCCACCACGGCGCTCACGGCGGTCGTTCTCCTTGGTTTCATTTTCGCCAAGATCGTCGGCCATGCGGCGCAGTTCGCGTTCAAAGTCGGCACTGTTGGTCTCCTGGGCCAGGGCAGCATTCGACATCAGTTCCACCTGGAATTCTTCCAGATTCTCAGGATATTCCTGATTGCGGTTCATCTCAATAATCTTCTTCACACTCTCTGCCGGGATGGCATGCAGCTCGCTCTCGCCCTCGTAGGCGTACCACATAATGCCGCGGAAGACATCAGTTTTCTTATACATGGCCAGGCCTTTCTTGAAGCGGATGGCGGTGTTGGCCGGGGGGAACTTCTTCAAGGCGTCTGCATACACCTCGCACTCGAAATTCAGGCAACATTTCAGTTTGCCGCACTGGCCTGCCAGCTTCTGCGGGTTGGGCAGAATCTGCTGGGTTTTGGCAGCGCTGGTAGTCACAGATTTGAAGTTGGTCAGCCAGGTGCTGCAGCACAGCTCGCGGCCACAAGTGCCCAGGCCGCCAACCTTGCCAGCTTCTTGGCGAACACCAATCTGCTTCATCTCAATGCGCACGTGGAATTCCTCGGCCAGCACCTTGATGAGTTGGCGGAAGTCGACACGGTCGTCGGCTGTATAATAGAAAATTGCCTTGGAGTTATCGCCTTGGTACTCAACATCGTTCACCTTCATCTCCAGATTCAGGTCCTGAGCAATACGGCGTGTTTTCAGCAATGCGGCATGTTCGTTTTTCAAGCTTTCGGCCCAACGCTCAATATCGGTGCTCTTGGCACGGCGGAACAGTTTCTTCACATTCTCGCTTGCGGGATCCACGCGGCGTTTCTTCATCTGAATGCGGCATACCTCGCCGGTAAGGCTCACAATGCCGATATCATGGCCGGGCATACCTTCCACTGCAACCACGTCGCCCTCAGTAACATCAAGTCCGTCAGGCAGTTTGAAGAAATCCTTGCGGTTGTTCTTAAAACGCACTTCCACGCAGTCGAACTGGGGGCCGCCGGGTTGGCGGATGCCGTTCATCCAGTTGGTAGATGTCACCTTGCTGCATGAGCGGGTCTCGATATTGCACACAGGCACATAGGAGGTGGGGCAGCGTTTGCAGCCGCGGCTCAAAAACAAATCCTCCTCATATTTCACCCAAGGCAGGGTAGGGTCGGGGTCGAGATAAGGGT
Organism: Bacteroidales bacterium; assembly: GCA_045597945.1. Lineage (GTDB taxonomy): Bacteria > Bacteroidota > Bacteroidia > Bacteroidales > P3 > Colimorpha. The sequence continues at coordinate 30,071 of JAZLLD010000011.1, read as the reverse complement.
CGATAGAGTTTTCGGGAGCCACATACTCTCCAAACACATCCTTCTTATCTTCGCGGTTCTCTTTCTCTGCATTTTCTTTCTCGCGGCGTTCGCGGATAAAGGCCTCCATCTCTTCAGCGGTGGCCACATAATCATCCTCGTCCTCGGCGGTGGCCACGACGGGATTCTGCATATTGGTCTGCTCCTGGACCGGAGTCATCTCGTTATTCTGTTTCTCTAAATCTTTCTGCTCTTCCATCATTGTAGTATTTATAATAGTGGGTGTTTGCCACCCATGAGTTATATTATCGGTTCTTTATTAGTTTGCTCATCGTGAACGACAGCTGCATGAACGTAATCTTCGCATTGGCGTTGCGTTCAATGGCAAAAAGCGCGTCGTTGATGGCCTGGTTCATTTTCTCTATGTTGTTGACTGTAATCATTGTGGGGAAGAATGTGTTGAACTTCTCCTCGCCCCATTCCAGCTCGCCTTGCAGCTCAATGCCTGCCACCGTTTTCAGGAAACAAGCCCTGATGGCTTCAAGCGAATATTGCAAAAACTGCTTCTGCGTCTCTCTGCCCAGTGAAGCCATCTTGTCCACCCAGTCCGACAAAGGGCGCATGTTCAGCTTGAAAAGCAAGCGAGTCCACGACACGAACATCGCTGCGAACTCTTTCCTCTTCTCCTCAGTCATTACCTTGCCGAGGTTGGGCACCACCACCTGCTGCACGCGCGAGATGATGGTCTGCAACATGCGGTCGCGACTTTCGGCCACCAGCAGAATCAGCGTCTTCTCAGTGGGCTCTTCCAGGGTCTTCAGCAGCTCATTGGCAGCCGAAATATTCATGCGCTCGGCCATCCAGATAATCAGCACCTTGTAGCCGCCCTCGTAGGCTTTCAGCGAAAGCGTCTTCACAATATTGGCCGCATCCTTCTCTCTGATATAGCCTTGCTTGTTCTCAATATTCAAGTGTGCATACCATTGGTCTTCAGTGCCGTGCTGGTGATGAGCGTTCAGAAATTCGCGGAACTCCTCCTGGAACTCGTCGGCACAAACGCGTTCGCCCTTCACCGAAGAGGTTGCCGCATTCGGAAACACAAAATGCAGGTCAGTATGCATCAGCTGCTGGTACTTCTTGCAGTTGGGGCATTCGCCGCAGGAGTCGGCCCTCAGCTCCGAGCCCTCGCCGTAGTGCTGGCGGTTCGTACAATTAACATATTGGGCATACGCAATAGCCAGTGCCAGACTGCCACTTGAGGTGGGTCCGAGGAACATTTGGGCGTGGCTTATGCGTCCCGAATCAATAATTTCAGTCAGCCGATTTGCCAAAACTCGCTGACCTTCAATATCTTTAAACTGCATTCTTTTCGCAAATTAACCTACAAATATATAAATAATAATTCATATAATAAACTTTTTTGCGAAAAAACTTCTCTTTTTATGTTAAATCAGGTCTGCGATTCTATCATTTTCGCCACCTCGTCGTAGCGAACTGCCGTGCCGTCGAGGTGCCGCCATCCCCGGCTGGGGTCGGCTTGGTGGCTTGGAGGCACTTGGCTGGCATAGCGTTCCACCACAATGTCCTCCCTCAGATGTCCAAGAAACTCAACCACCAACTTCACATATTCTTCCAGCGAGAAGGGTGGGGGAATGCTTGCCGGATCTTGGTGGAAGAGCCCTTCCATCACCGAGCCTTTCAAAATCTGCAATTGATGAAGCTTCAATGTGTTGAGTGGCAAATCCGATAAGATTTCGGCTTCGGCAATCATCGCCTCGCGGCTTTCGCCCGGCAACCCTAGAATCAGGTGTCCGCCGCAATGAATTCCGCGGTCGGCCGTGGCCTTGACGGCTTGTTGGGTGCAGGCAAAATCGTGTCCTCGGTTGATGCGTTTCAGCGTGCTATCGTAGCAACTCTCAATGCCATATTCCACCATCACATAAGTGCGCTCGGACAACTGCTGCAGATAGTCCAGCTTCGCGTCATCCACGCAGTCCGGCCGGGTGCCAATCACCAAGCCCTCAATCATCGGATGGCTGAGCGCTTCTTCATACCGCCGCTTCAAGGTCTCAAGCTCGGCATAGGTATTGCTATAGGCTTGGAAATATGCCAGATAGCCCCCATTCAGCCTGCGCCTTTTCTGGTGGAATGCAATGCCCTCGTCTATCTGCTGAGTGATGCTTTTTGACGGCTGGCAGTAGGCCGGATTGAAGGCCGAATTGTTGCAAAAAGTGCAGCCCGAGTAGCCCAACCTACCATCGCGGTTGGGGCAGGAGAAGCCGGCATTGATAGTCAGCTTCTGCATCCTTCTGCCAAAGAGTCTGCGGCAGTACTCGGTGTAAGAGAATCGGCTCATTTATCACAAAATAACTATTATGTCAAAAAAATATTGTATCTTTGCAATCTTAAATTTGATAAATATGGATATCTATCTTTTAGCTCTCGCCGTCCTCCCGGTCATCATCCTTGCCTGGGTTGTCTATCGGCAGGACAAATATCAAAAAGAGCCTATCGGTCAGTTGATTAAGGCTTTTCTCTTCGGCATTTTGGCCAGCATTCCGGCCATCGTCATGGAGTTGATTCTTAGCATGTTCACACCGCCCTTTCCCATCATCAGCGGTGTCTACACGGGATTCATTGTTGCAGGCTGCAGCGAGGAATTCTGCAAACTCCTCATGCTGCGGTCGGCAGTGTGGAAGAGCAAGGCCTTCGACGAATATTTCGACGGCATTGTCTACGCCTGCTTTGTATCGCTGGGCTTTGCCTGCCTTGAGAATATCACCTATGTATTCCAGTCCGGTGCGTTCTCCCAAGCCCTGGTCACCGGATCAGTGCGAGCAGTGCTCTCGGTTCCCGGCCATTTCCTCTTTGCCGTGATGATGGGCTACCATTTCGCCCTGGCCAAATTTGACCCTGCCCACAAATCCAAGCACATGTTCATGGCCTTCTTCGTGCCAATGCTTATGCACGGCACCTTCGACTCGCTGCTCATGATTCCCGAGTCCATGGGGCCGGCCGGCCAACTCATCTCCGGCATCCTCTCCCTGATACTTATCTGGTTCGATATCAAGATGTGGAAGTGGGGCGTCCGCCGCATCCGCCGCCTGCAGGAACTCTCGCAGATGCAGGATTTCGACCGCCAGCATCCCTTCAAGGGATTCACCTGGGACTTCTGAAGCCCCGCCCTTCCCCCGTCATTTATCCTATAGTTATACTATATTTATACCTTATTTATTCTATATATAATAGGATAACTATAGTATAAATAAGGTAAAACGAGCGGGATTACTGCGGGTTTGGATTGGCTAAATGGTTGATTTCTACATCGGTCGGCAATTTGCTGCCAGTTTTATTATCAGAATGGGCTAAAATTGCAATTTTTTCTGCCTAGGAAAAGTCGAATAAAACAATTTTTGAATTCATATCCGGCTGAAAATCAGCTATGATAAAAAAAAATTTGGTCAATTCAAAAATTAGTTGTACTTTTGCACCCGATTTCGTTGGAAATCTATGGGGTATTAGCTCAGGTGGCTAGAGCGTTTGACTGGCAGTCAAAAGGTCATCGGTTCGACTCCGATATACTCCACCAAGGTTGCTTTCACGGCAACCTTTTTTTGTTCCCCTTGCCCACGGTTCTGGCCTCTTTCGGCAGAAGATTGGAATATTATTCCATTATGTTCATTTTTTTTCGTATCTTTGCATTTTATTTATTGAATCATTTTACATGAAAATTGCGCTTTTAGGATATGGTAAAATGGGCAAGGCCATCGAGGCCGTTGCCAAGGATCGCGGCCATGAAATTGGCGTGACGATTGATGATGAGGACGATTGGATGCAGAAGCTCGACGACTTGCGCGACTGCGATTTGGCCATCGATTTCAGCCTCCCCTCCACCGTGGTGAGCAATATTATGCGTTGCTTCGACCTCAACATTCCCATCGTGGTCGGCACCACAGGCTGGTACGACCAGCTGGAAGGTGTTGTCCACGACTGCCAGCAGCGCGGTCAGGCTCTTTTTGTGGCTTCCAACTTCAGCATCGGCATGAACATCATGTTCGACCTCAACCACCGCCTGGCCAAGCTGATGAACGGCTATGACGACTATGACGTTTCTATCGAGGAAACCCATCATATTCACAAACTTGACGCCCCCAGCGGCACCGCCATCACCCTGGCCAACGATATCATCGAGGAGCTGGACCGCAAGGATGATTGGCAGCTCAAGGACGAGAAGTCGCAGGGCTGGTTCCACCGTATCAAGAAGGACTCCGTGCCTATCACTTCCATCCGCGAAGGCGAGGTGCCGGGCGTCCACGAAGTGGTCTACGACAGCGATATCGACACCATCACCCTTCGCCATTCCGCCAAGAGCCGCAAGGGGCTTGCCCTCGGTGCGGTGCTGGCAGCCGAATACCTCGAGGATAAGAAGGGCTATCATACTATGCGCGACCTACTTAGCGATAACTAGTCTATCAAACCGATTCTCAAATATTCCAGTCTCGCTTTGCTGGCATTGCTGCTTGTAGCGGCCATGCTGGGCAGCGCTTTGCTCGGTGCTGTGCACTTTGAGTGGGGCGAGATGTGGCAGTCGCCCGTGTTCTGGAATCTGCGCGTGCCGCGCATCCTCCTCTCGGTGCTTGTGGGTGCCGCCCTCTCGGTGTGCGGTGCCGCCTATCAGTCGGTCTTCCGCAATCCCCTTACCGACCCTTATGTGCTGGGCATCTCCTCCGGTGCCTCGCTGGGTGCTGCGGTGGCCATACTGCTGGGGCTGCAGGCCTATCTCATGGGAGTGGGAGCTTGCGCTTTGGCCACGGGACTGCTCACCATCGTGCTTATCTATCGCATCGCCTCCATCGGCAACCGTCTGCATACCACCACTTTGCTCCTTACCGGTGTGTGCTTCACCTTCCTCATTTCGGCCATCATCTCCTTCCTGATGGTGCTGAACCAAGATAAGATGGATAGCATTATCTTTTGGACTATGGGCAGTTTTGCCACCACTTCGTGGACCGATGTGGCCGTGGTGTCGCCCGTGGTTGTTGCGGGAATAGCCGTGGTGCTCTATTATTGCCGCGACCTCAACCTGCTTTTGACTGGCAGCGAGACCGCCCAGAGCCTTGGCGTGGAAGTGGAAAAGGTAAAACGCATACTGCTGGTAGTCACCACGCTGATGGTGGCTTTCTGTGTCTCGTCGTGCGGCGTAATCGGCTTTGTTGGCCTTGTGGTGCCGCACTGCATCCGCCTTGTTGTTGGTCCCGACAACCGCCTTGTCGTGCCGTTTTCCATCTTTGTCGGCGGCCTTTTCTTGCTGGTGTGCGACACTTTGGCCCGCACCGTGCTCATCCCCAACGAGCTCCCGGTTGGCAGCCTCACCGCCTTGGTAGGTGCGCCGCTATTCATTTATTTATTATATAAGAATAAGAAAACTTATTGATATGATTCAGCTCCGCGACCTCACCTACGGCTATGCCGCCAAGCCAGTGCTCGACCATCTCAGCGTCAGTATCGGCCAGGGCGATTTCTATGCCGTTATGGGTGCCAACGGTTGCGGCAAGACCACGCTGCTGCGGCTGGTGGCCGGACTGCTGAAGCCTCAGGAGGGTTCCGTCGTGCTCAATGGCCGGCCGGTGGCAGAATACAGTGCCAGGGGTTTGGCACAGCAGATTGCTTTTGTGCGGCAGCATCCGCAGACCGACTTTGAGTTCTCGGCTTTCGACACGGTGATGATGGGGCGCAACCCCTATCAGCGCCACCTGCAGAACGAGTCCGACCGCGACCGCGAGATTGTGGAACAGTGTATGCGGCAGACCAACACCTGGCATCTGCGGCTCAAGCGCCCCGGCGAGATGAGCGGCGGTGAGTTGCAACGCGTTATGGTGGCAAGGGCTTTGGCACAGCAAACCCCTATTATATTGCTCGACGAGCCCATTTCCAACCTCGACATTGCCCATCAGTTCGAGATTCTCGACCTCCTCCGCACCATCAATCGCGAGGAGGGTAAAACCATACTTCTCGTCATCCACGACCTCAACATGGCCTTCCAATATTGCCCCAATCTGCTGCTGCTGCACCAGGGTCGCGTCCTCTTCCAAGGCGCAACCGAGCACGGCCTCACCTCCGAGAACATTGCCCAGGTCTTCAGCGTGCAAGCCCGGCTCAACGGCGGCATGCTCCAGCTGTCCAAATGCTGATTCTTTCATATTTTTTTTGCGAAAAATGAACAAAAAGTTTGCTGGTTGAAAAAAAAGTTGTAACTTTGCACCGCAAAGCACTTTTACAAACATGGAAAATAAAGAAGTATTAAATACGCTGAACGAGATTAAGGACTTGATGGAGAAATCATCACGTTTTCAGTCTATTAGTGGATGGTCTATCGTCATTGTGGGCCTATTGGCAAGTGTGGTTTCGGCCGGAGCATGGCTGTTGCTGTTGCCTCATAACGATATCAGCTGGCTGCCAACTACTTGCAACGGTATTTTGATTAATTCTCCGTTCCGCACTAAAATTGCCGTTTTTTCCGCATTGTTGCTTCTTGTCATCTCGTTTTCCACCGTTTCTGCCCTCTCTTTGCGCAAAATGAAGAAGCAAAAAGGTAGCGTCAGTTTCGACAATTCCATGCGCCGATGCCTCTTCCATTTCTGCGTCCCTATGCTGGCGGGCGGGCTGCTTTGCGCTGCCATGCTGTTGCAAGGTCATTACGGCCTCACGTCCACATTCATGCTGGTCTTCTACGGCCTGGCTCTCATCAATTGCAGCCATTACACCACCTCCTCCATTGCCGTGCTCGGCTATGCACAGCTGGTGCTGGGTGTTGTCGACTGCTTCGCCTTCAGCCACGCCATCCTCTTTTGGTGGCTCGGCTTCGGGCTGATGCACATTGCATACGGTATCTATTTCATTATCAAACACGATTGCAAATAGGCTATGTTGCTCGATGGATTAAATAAAGTATTTGAAAGCAAGGCACGGCTCGGCATCATGTCGGTGCTGATGGTCAACGAGAGCCTCGACTTCTCCTCGCTCAAGTCGCTCCTCGGCCTCACCGACGGCAACCTTGCCAGCCACACCCGCGCCTTGGAGGAACTCGGCTATATCCAGTCGGAGAAGAAGTTCATCGGCCGCAAACCCAACACCTCCTTCGCCATCACCCAGTCCGGTAGCCAGGCTTTCAAAGCCCATCTGCAAGCCCTGGAAGACTTTCTGAAAAGCGCCTCCGGCAATTAAGTATTTTTTTTGCATCATTAACTTTGAAATACAAAGTACTTTATTACTAATAATAAAAACACAAACATTATGGAATCGAACACTCAAAAACGCAGTAGCAACTTGTTGCTCAAATTAGTCATCATTTTCACAATCAGCATATTGCTGCTTGTTCCGCAAGCCATTATCCAAAGCATGATCAGCGAGCGTGCCTCCACAAATTGCGAAGCCATCGACGAAGTGTATCAGAAATGGGGCAGCGGCTGCGCGATTTACGGCCCCGTGCTGTTCATTCCTGGCAAATCCAACGCCAAGCAGAATGTCTACATCATGCCGGAAGAGTTCAAGGTACAGGCCCGCATCAACACCCAGTTGCTCAACCGCGGCATCTACGATATCTCGGTCTACGACGCCCCCGTGTCACTTGACGGCGAGTTTGTCCTGCCTCAGGAGTTGGACGAGAGCCAGCGCAGCCAGCTCGACTTCTCTCGCGCACAGTTGCTCTTTACCATCAATGATTTTAAGGGCTTTGCCGACTACCCAGTCCTCACCTTCCAGGGGCAGAAACTTGCCCTCAATGCAAGCGGCAAACAATTGGCCGACTACAACGCCCTCTCATGCCCGGTCGACATCAGCAACCTCGCCAATAGCGGCTCGGCCTCGTTCCACCTTGATGCGATGCTCAGAGGTTCATGCGATATCAACATCGTTCCAGTTGGCCGGAATTCGCATATCCAGATTGCCTCCAATTGCGTCACACCCAGCTTCTCCGGCGACTATCTCCCAGCCGAACGCAACGTCACTGATTCGGGTTTCACTGCCTCCTGGAAAGTGCTGGCGCTCAACCGCGACTTCCCCCAGGTGCTCCACAGCCACACCGAGCTCCGGTCGGCCAACTGGGTAAGCGTCGATTTGAAAGTGCCTGTCGAACAATATCAGAAAACCACCCGCACCAGCAAATACGCCTACCTCATCATCCTGCTCACCTTTGCCGTGGTCTTCCTCGTCGAACAGCGCCGCCGCACTCCCATCCACCCCGTGCAGTACGGCCTGGTGGGCATAGCCCTGATACTCTTCTACACCCTCCTGTTGGCCTTCACCGAGCACATTGCCTTCGGCCTCGCCTACCTTATTGCCTCGGCCATGACCGTCGGCCTCATTGCCGCCTTCATCCGCCTGCTCACCAAGCATCGCGGAGCCATGCTGGCCGTGGGCGGCCTGCTTTCGGCGCTCTACGCCTTCATCTTCTTCCTCATGCAGATGGAAACCTACGCCCTCCTCGTGGGCAGTGTGGGACTATTCGTCATTCTGGCTTTGGCCATGTATGCCTCGCAGAAAATCAACTGGTATCAGCGCGGTGGCAAAGAGGACTAGCGATCCTTCCGCCAAACAAAAAAGGCCGGCACTCGAAGTGTCGGCCTTATTCTTAAACAACGGTGAGGTTATTTCACCAGGTTGAAAGTGTCGGAAGCGATGACGAACTCCTCGTCGGTAGTCACAACCACCACGGCCACCTTGGAGTCGGGAGTGGAAATGACGATATCCTCGCCCATGCGGTTGTCGCTCAGCGAGAGGTCCACCTTCATGCCCAGGCACTCCATATCCTCAAGGATAGGACGGCGCATGAACCAAGCGTTCTCGCCGATACCGCCGGTGAACAGCACCAGGTCGGCACCGCCCATCTCGGCAATATAGCCGCCGATGTAGCGTTTCACGCGCTGGGCGAACATGTTGAAGGCGTAGGTGCAGTGCTCGTCGCCAGCGTCGCGGCCGGCACGGATGTCGCGCATATCCTGCTTGCCACCGCTGATGCCCATGAGGCCGCACTGCTTGTTGAGCATAGTGCTGACTTCCTTCCAGCTCTTGCCGTTCTCGGTGATTTCTTTCTTGATGATGAACTCGATAGTGCCGGGGTCAACATCGCCGGGGCGGGAACCCATGATGAGGCCTTCGAGGGGAGTCATACCCATGGTGGTGTCGTAGCTCTTACCCTGCTTGATAGCGCAGATGCTGGCGCCCGAACCCAGGTGGCAGCTGACGATGTTCAGCTTGGTCCAGTCCTTGCCAATCATCTTAGCGGCCTTCTCGGCCACATAGCGGTGGCTGGTGCCGTGGAAGCCGTAGCGGCGCACGCCGTATTTCTCATAATATTCGTAGGGCAGACCGTAGAGGTAGCTCTGTGGGGGCAGGGTGCTGTGGAAAGCGGTGTCGAACACAGCCACCTGAGGCACGCCGGGCAGCACCTCGCGCATGGCATAGATACCTGCCAGGTTGCCGGGAGTGTGGAGGGGAGCAAGGGGAGTGAGAGCCTTGATTTTCTCAATCACCTCGTCGGTCACCACCACGCTGCAGTCGAACGACTCGCCGCCGTGAGCAATGCGGTTGCCTACTGCGCCAATCTCTTTGAAATCCTTGATCACACCCATCTTGGGGTCGATCAGTGCGTTCAGCACAATCTTGATACCGGCGGTGTGGTCGGGGATAGGAAGCTGCTCGTAGTGCTTCTCGCCATTGTACTTGTGGGTGAATTCACCCATTTCAAGACCGATACGTTCCAGCAGACCTTTTGCCATCACTTGGGCATTGTTGGCCATGTCAACCAGCTGATATTTGATTGAAGAACTGCCGCAATTGAGAACTAAGATTTTCATCGTTTATCTATAAATTATTGATTGTTATTACATTAATGTTTCGAAGCCTTAAAACTTCGTTTTTCAAAGATACGAAATATTTCCGAAACAACAATTATAAAAATTATTTTTTCTTTGCCGTATTAAAGATTTATGAATTTTGAGTTATGATTTATGAGTGAGGCAGAGTCCGAACGTGAAAACTTTAATGGCATTTTGTGAATTATGAATTATGTTTATGGCAATATCTAAGATTCGGTTTTTAGCCGAGCGAGATCGGCCAAAAAGGATTGAAAGACGAGAAAGGTTCTGTGAACCTTTTGAGAAAAGTCAATATTATCAGAAATTGCTGTATATTAAAAATTTCTGGAACATTTCTGATAATTTCTTTCAGTCCCTCTAGCCAAGCTTGCTTGGTTAGAAAAACAAATTTTAGAGATTACCATTAAGGATTTCAAGGTGGGATGATGAGGATGGAAAAGTTCGCTCCGGCCAGGGAACTGAAAGGTGGGGTATTAATAGTAGTAACCCCGCTCGGTAATTTCGGAGGGGTGTCCATACCGCGGACACCCCTGACCTTTGACCCGGAAGACGCTGAACGAATCGTTCACCGTCGGCACGGCCTCGGAGGGGGCTCGGTACTTTAGAGTTTAGATTTAAGACTGTAGAGAGCAGATTTTGATTTAAGATTGTAGAGTTCCGGGTGCGGGGTGTTTTGCAACGTGGGGCGGCAGCTACTCATAAATCATAATTCAGTTATTGTATTGGCGGATTGTGCCGGATAAAGAAGGGGCGAACAGCTAAACGACTATGGGTTTGTCGGATTTGCTGTTCGCCCTTTTATGGGAGTGATGAGTGAACAGGACTTGCGCCACTGATCACTCTTCACTGACTAGAGAAGTTTCTTCTTGAGGTTGAGGATCATGTCCTCGGTCATCTTGGCCAGGTCGTACTGGGGATTCCAGCCCCACTCATTGCGGGCGCAGGAGTCGTCCATGCAGTCGGGCCAGGAGTTGGCGATGGCCTGCTTGATGGGTTCGGGTTTGAATTCCATCTCGAAGTTGGGATAATGCTTCTTGATTTCGGCATAGATGGTCTCAGGAGCGAAGCTCATAGCGGTGACGTTGAAGCTGTTGCGGTGAACGAGCTTGGTGGGGTCAGCCTCCATGATGTCGATCATAGCTTTCTGAGCATCGGGCATGTACATCATGTCCATGAGGGTGCCTTTCTCGAGGGGGCAGATGAACTTCTCGCCCTTAACGGCGGAGTAGTAAATCTCCACAGCGTAGTCGGTGGTGCCGCCGCCGGGGAGGGTGAGGTGGCTGATGAGGCCGGGGAAGCGGACGGAACGGGTGTCAACGCCGAAACGCTTGAAGTAGTAGTCGGAGAGGAGCTCGCCGGTGACCTTGGTGACGCCATAGATGGTGGTAGGACGCTGGATGGTGTCCTGAGGAGTCATGACGTGGGGAGTGCTGGGACCGAAAGCGCCGATGGAGCTGGGGGTGAAGACGGCACAGCCGAAGAGGCGAGCCACTTCGAGGCAGTTGACCAGGGAGCCGATGCCTACGTTCCAACCGAGCATGGGGTTGAGCTCAGCGGTGGCGGAGAGGATGGCTGCGAGGTTGTAGATGGTGTCGATGTTGTATTTCTTAACAGCTTCAGCGATCTGCATGATCTGGGTGGAGTCGATGCGCTCGATAGGACCGCGCTCGTAGTCGGCACCCTTGAGGGGACGAAGGTCGGAGCAGACCACATGGTCGTCGCCGTAGATATCGCGCAGGTTGCGAGTGAGTTCGGAACCAATCTGTCCGCCTGCGCCAACGATAAGGATATTTTTCATTTAGATTGTAAATTGTAGAATGTAGATTGTAGAGTTACGGGTACGTGTCGTTTTGTCGCAACTGCTATTCCTTACATTCGATTTGTTAATAATTATGGATTGAAGATTGTAGAATGTAGATTGTAGTGTTGTGGGTGCAGCGTTGAGTTGACAACGTGTTGCGGCAGCCCACTCTACACTCTACATTCTACACTCTACATTAAAACCTATTTCCCTTCGATTTCAGCGCGGACGGCTTTGAAGGCTTCGACGCACTGGTCGAGGTGGGCGTGCTCGTGAGCTGCGCTGACCTGGACACGGATGCGGGCCTGGCCCTTAGGAACGACGGGATAGTAGAAGCCGGTGACGAAGATGCCCTTTTCCTGCATCTTGGCAGCGTAGACCTGGCTCTTAGCGGCGTCGTAGATCATGACGGCGCAGATAGCGGACTCGGAGGGTTTGCAGTCGAAACCTTCTTCCTTCATGCGGCGCAGGAAGTAGTCGGTGTTCTCGTGGAGCTTGTCCTGGAGGTGGTTGGTCTCGCTCATCATGTCGAACATGCGGCAGCCAGCAGCCACGAGGCCGGGAGCCATGGAGTTGGAGAAGAGATAAGGACGGCTGCGCTGACGGAGCATGTCGATGATCTCTTTCTTACCGGTGGTGAAGCCACCCATAGCGCCGCCGAAGGCCTTACCGAGGGTGCCGGTGAGGATTTCGATTTCGCCACGGAGGTTGAAGCGCTCGGTCACGCCGCGACCGGTCTTACCAACGACACCAGCGGAGTGGCTCTCGTCGACCATGACCATTGCGTCGTATTTCTTAGCGAGCTCGTAGATTTTGTCGAGGGGGCAAACGTTGCCGTCCATGGAGAACACACCGTCGGTGACGATGAGGCGGAAGCGGCAGCTCTGAGCAGCCTTGAGCTGTTCTTCGAGGTCGGCCATGTCGGCGTTGGCATAGCGGAAACGCTGAGCCTTGCAGAGGCGGACACCGTCGATGATGGAAGCGTGGTTCAAAGAGTCGCTGATGATAGCGTCTTCAGCGCCGAGGAGGGGTTCGAAAACACCGCCGTTGGCGTCGAAAGCAGCAGCGTAGAGGATAGTGTCCTCGGTGCCGAAGAAGTCAGCAATCTTCTTCTCGAGCTGCTTGTGCATATCCTGGCAACCGCAGATGAAGCGGACAGAAGCCATACCGAAACCGCGAGCGTCCATACCTTTCTTGGCAGCCTCGATGAGTTCGGGGTTGTTGGCAAGGCCGAGGTAGTTATTGGCGCAGAAGTTGAGGCACTTTTTGCCCTTTACCATAATTTCAGCACCCTGAGCGGACTCAATGATGCGTTCTTCTTTGTAAAGACCGTCAGCTTTGATGTTGGCGATTTCTTTTTGCAGATACTCTTGAAACTTAGTATACATAATTACAATGTTTTATGTTTATTTTTTATTATTATCCAGCCTACAAAGATACAACTTTTTATTTAATTAAAAAGAAATTATATTAAAAAGGCTTATGATATTTTTTCTTTAATGCTTTGGAAATGTGCTGGAGGGAGGTTTTGTATTCTTCTTCGTCGGGGTCGAGTTCGGCGGCATGTTTTATCATAATCAGCGCGTCGGCCAGGCGGTTTTGCTGTTGATAGATGTCGGCTATGGCGGCGCTGCAGTAGGCCTGGGCTTCAGGGTCTTCGGTCAGCGACATCAGCTTGCGCCAGCTGTTTTCCGACTCTTCGAGGCGGCCGGCATTTTTCTGGCACAGGGCTATTGAGTGCAGCAGTTGTTGGTTTATAACGTTGTCGTCGTGGGGCAGTTCCATCTCAAGGCGGTAGTATTTCACAGCCTCATCGTATTGTTGCAGGTGCTGGTAGCAGTAGCCCAGGCGGGCGGGGACTTGTGCGTCCAACTCCTGGGCATGGGGCAGCAACTCTACGAGATATGGCACGGCCTCTTGAAATCGTTTCTGCTCTATCAGGCAGTAGGCCGCGCCGTTGAGGTCGTAGTGGCGTTCCGGGGCTAGGTCATAGGCTTTCAGATAGAGTTCTATGGCCTTGTCGTACTCTTTTTGGTCGGAATAAACATCGGCCAGGTTGCTCAGGGCGGACTCGTAGTTGGGGTCTATCTCCAGCGCAGCCTCGAGGCATTCAATGGCCTCCTCGAAATTGCCGAGTTTGTAATGGGCGCGACCACTTAGGTTCCAATAGTTTTCATCATTGGTGCGCTCGGCCAGCGGGCGGCCGTATTGTATAGTTTCTTCATAGCGCTGCAAATCAAATAGGCAGTCAACTTTCTGCCCCATGGTTTCATCATCGGGCTCGATTTGCAAGGCATTTTCGAACTCCGCAAGTGCTTCTTGGGTGCGGCCTAAGCCTTGTAGGGCTCGGCCCATAAGGTCGTGGGCTTGTGCCGAATCGGGGCGCATTTCTAAGGTCTTTTGCGCAAAGAAAAGCATGCGCTCGTAGTTGTCGCTACACCAATATGCCACGGTGCCATTCGACCAGTAGCGTGCTTTTTCTGGCCAACGGCTGACGAGTTCTTCGCACACCTCGGCGGTCTCGTCCCATTTATCTAGATTACGCAGACAGTCAGACTGGTTGTCCCAGGCGTCTTCGTTGTCGGGATTGATGCGGGTGGCCTCCTCATAGCAGGCCAAGGCCTCTTCGTAGCGTTCCTGATTTTGGTACATCCGCCCCCATTCCACATAATTTTTGTCGTCATCGGGGTCCACAAGACTCGACCTTCTGTAGCATTCTTCAGCCAAATCATACTGACCCAACTCGTCATATTTGTTGCCCAAGTTGGTCCAAGCACCCGAGGCTTCGGAGTCCAATTCTAACGATTTGCGGTAGTATTTGATTGCCTCTTCGGCTTGATTCATCTTGCTATATGTGAGTCCGATATAGAAGATTACCTCGGCGTTGTCGGGTTGCAACTCCCTAGCGGCATGGAAATATTCCAAAGCCTGCTCGAAATTGCCCTCGTCAAGTTGTTCCTGGCCTAAACGGATATATTCGTCAGTCATAATATTTCATTATGCTTCAACTAGTTCGATGGGCAGACCGTCGGGGTCGGCAAAGAAAAGGATGCGGAGGTTGGGGAGCTCGCGGATGGGCTCGTGGGCGATGCCCAGGCGGTCGAGCTCTTCCACGGCTTTCTCCAGGCTGTCGACGGTGAAGGCCAGATGGCGGAGGCCGAGGGTTTCGGGCTCGGCGGGACGCTGGATGTAGCGGTTGAAGGCAAAGAGTTCGATAGTGTATACACCGTTGAGAGCCAGGCGGGTGAGGATGAATTTGCCGCCGTCGCGGATTTCCTCGGTGATAAGAGTGCAGCCGAGCACATCTTGGTAGAACCGCAGCGACCGCTGGTAGTCGGAGCAGAGGACGGCTATGTGGTTGACGTTGTTGAGCTTTAACATGGTATATGGGGTTTGTGGATAAATAGCTTAGTGGCTTAGTTGTTGGGGGTATTGCACTACAACTACTAAGGCACTAAGCTAATATAAGCAATTAAGCCTTTAGACTATTTTACAATCAGTTTGTGCATCTGGCTGCCAGCGATGCCGTAGGCATAGATGCCGGCTGCGATGCCGTTGAGCTGCAAGGTGCCTTCGCCGTTGACATTGAGCTGGCGGATGGTGCGGCCCTGGGCGTCGTAGACAACCAGGGTGGAGGGCTGCTCAACGCTGTAGCTGATGTTGACCTGCTCCTGTGCGGGGTTGGGATAAGCGCTGACGGAGGTGTTGTCCACTGCGTCGTTAATGCCCTGGGTGCCAGCCTGGAAACGAACCACGAAACCGCAGTCGACAAGGCCGCTGGTCAGATTCAGGTTGTAGACGGCAGAGGGATTGGGCACATCTTCAACATCGATATCGATAGAGAAGGTGGTGTAGTCCTCAGCTGGAGGCAGGTCGAAAGGTGCGCTGGTGAGGGTGGCCACGCACTGGTCGCCGGTGCACATGCCCCAGGCCACGATGCCGTTGGTCTCGACCTCGGTCATGTTGACAACTACGTTGGTGATGATGCCGGAACCGGTGTTGCGGAAACCGATGGAACGGACAGAGTGGTCGGTCTTCTGGATGGAGACAACCACGGTCTCGCCGGGCTGATAGCACTGGCCATTGTAGAGGAGGCCAATCTGAGCCTTTGCGTTAGGAATCACTAAGCCGCAAATCAAAGCAGCAAAAAATAAAACTTTCTTCATGTTGATGTTTATTTATTGTTAATTATTAATTTACTTGTTGATTTGATGTTTGTTGGTTTGAGATTTGTTGATTCGATTACAAATCAACAATCTTGTGCCAGCAGTTCGTCAACCACTTTTTTCACCCCGGTGCCGGCTTTTTCCTGCACGATGGTGATGGGGCGCGAGATGGGCACGGCCTTGGGGTCGACCAAATAGCAGGGCACACCCTTGGGCACATAATGGATCAGCCCGGCGGCAGGATAGACGTTCATGGAGGTGCCGATAACTAGGAAATAGTCGGCCTCCTCGCACAGCTTGGCAGCAGGCTCTATGTTGGGTACGGCCTCGCCAAACCACACGATATGCGGACGCAGCTGAGCACCATCGGGGGCTTTGTCGCCTAGGCAGATATCGCGGTCGCCGATTTCCACAATCAGGTTGTCGTCCCTATCGCTGCGGGCCTTGGTCAGCTCGCCGTGCAGGTGCAGCACATTGGTAGAGCCAGCCTGCTCGTGGAGGTTGTCGATATTCTGGGTGATGATGCGGACGTCGTATTTCTCCTCCAGCCGCACCAGCTGGCGGTGACCCTCGTTGGGCCGGACATGGAAGAGCTGGCGGCGGCGCTCGTTATAGAAGTTGAGCACCAACTCGGGGTTGCGCAGATAGGCATCGTGGGTGGCCACGTCCTCCACACGGTACTGCTCCCAGAGGCCGTCGCTGTCGCGGAAGGTGCTGATGCCGCTCTCGGCACTGATGCCCGCACCCGTCAAGATTACAACTTTCTTTTTCATATTACACAATTTTTATTCGTATTATTATTCTGCCTATTGATTAGTCTTCAGTGGCTGTTTTTAAGAAACCACCGACCGCCGTTATTGGGACCCTCATGGTAGGCAACCACCTTGAGGTCTCTTCTTAGCGTGCTTTCCGACACACCTATTGTTTCAGCCAGTTTCACAATAGACACACTTGGATCTTTCTTGATGTATTCAATAATCCTACGCTGCCGGCTGCTCAGTTTTTTGTGTTCATTTTTGTGTTCATTTTTGTGTTCATCTGAGCGTCTTTTGAACACAACAACTAGCCCACCTGGGCGAAGTTCGTACTCAGGTTCATCTACTCCATGAGATTTGCAAACCTCAACCATTCTGTGCACGCCAGAACCCCAACTGTCAAGAAATGTGGTTAGAAACAACACATCGGCTATTAACGTATTCATTGGATATGAATCATGTGGCTGCTTCATGGTTTCCACCGTCAAAGCATTGGGCAATCGGCCGGGATTTTCTATTTCCACACGATTATCATTATTCAAAAATGCACAAGCCGTATGCATGCCGTCTTTCAACTCACCGGTGGTTTTCTTCAATTCCAACGTGCGAGTTTCGCCAGCAGCAATCAATCCCCTTATTTCATCAATGGTCATACTTCAAGTGCTCGTTACAAATGGGTTACTTATCAATAATCGTGAACTCGGTTCGGCGATTCTCTCTCCTGCCCTCGGGAGTGCTGTTGTCGGCCACGGGCTGGGTCTGGCCGTAGCCCTTGTAGGTGAGGCGGTCGGCCGCCACACCGTGTTTTACAAGATAATCGTATACAGCCTTGGCTCGCTGCTCAGAGAGTTTCTGATTGGCCGCCTCGTTGCCCACATTGTCGGTATGGCCGCCTAGCTCAATGCGCATCGACCCATTGCGTTGCATCATTTCCACCAGCTTGTCCAGCTCCACTATCGACACCTCCAGCAGCGTGGCCTTGCCCGTCTGGAAGAACACATTGTTCAGCCTTACGCTCTCGCCCACCTCCAGCTCGGGAGCCACCTCGGTAATCTCCTCGCGGTATTCCACCGGCTCGGGGCGCACCGCCTCGGGCAGAGCAAAAGAGTAGAGGTCTAGGCCGCCCTGGCCGCCAAACTTATCGCTGGAGAAGATGGCCGTCTGACCATCGGGGCTGACAATCAGCGAACTCTCGTCGCCGCCAGTGTTGATGGGGTAGCCGAGGTTCTGCGGCTCGCCCCAGGTGTCCTCGCCGGTGCGGGTGCAGACAAAGAGGTCGAGGCCGCCCATGCCCACCAGACCGTTGCTGGCGTAATAGAGGCGCTGATCATCAAAGGAGATGAATGGGCTCTTGTCGTCGCCGGCCGTGTTGATGCCGGGACCCATGTTCACGGGCTTGGTCCACCGACCTTCCTCCAACGTGCTGCGCCAGAGATCCATACCGCCATAGCCGCCATCGCGGTTGCTGACGAAATAGAGGGTCTTGCCATCGATAGAGAGGCAGGGCTGCGACTCCCAAGCGCTGGTGTTGACCGCAGGGCCGAGATTCTGAGGAGTGCTCCAACCGTTGCCTTTGCGATAGGAGATATAAAGGTCGCAACGGCCAGCGCCATCGGGTCTTCCACAAGCAGTAAAATACAGTATCCTACCATCTTGCGACACGCAGCCCGCACCCTCGTTCTCAGGCGAATTCAGCGGTTCGGCCATACGCACGGCCTTGCTCCAAGTGCCGTTGATATTGCGGCTCTGAAAAAAATCCTCCGACATCGAAGGGCGGTTGTATCGGGTGAAAATCAAAGTCTTGCCATCGGCCGAGAGAGTGGGCAGATACTCATCGTCGGCACTGTTCACCCCCGCTCCCATGTTCTGCGGATCAAAGGGCACGGGGTTGGCCAGCGCCTGGCGGCGGAAACCGATGCACTGCAAGTCGTACTCGGCACCGGCGGCCCAGCGCTTATGCTTGCCTTTGTCGAGGCGGAGGAAGGTTTGCAGACTCTCCTCGGCGCGGTCGAGGCTGTCGTGGCGCAGATACCAGTCGGCCATCGTGAGGTGCACCTCTGGAAAAGCCGCCTCATACTTCAACGCCTTGGCAAAATGGCCAAAAGCGCGGTCGGGGTCGGTGCTCAACAGCATCTGTCCCTTTTCAAACTCGGCAACAGCCTTCTTGTTGTCCACACTATACTGCGCCCAGCTGAGGGCAGGAATCATCAGCACAACAATGGTAAATATGTATTTATATCTAAACATACCCCTAATAACGATAATATCATTATATTATTGTTTTTTGTGCCGTTTTTTTAAAAATAAAGGCAAGCGCTTTGCACTTGCCTTAGGCTATCAATCATAAGTTTTGATGATTGATGTGGATTGAAAACATTGTGAAACGCAGCAAATCCTTATAATACATTGAGTCGGATTTCAAAATCCGACTCAACGGCTAGCGGTTAAAACATCCGTGAGGACGGACATGGATAGGAGCGGTTTAGTAAGATATTGACTAAAACCACTCGTTCAATTTGTCATTTGCTGCTCTCATGACTTCAGGGTCGCTGCAAGCAGCAACAGTATTCACAACTGCCAAGATGACACCAGCATCATCAGTAAAACCACCCGGAAGTGCATCTGGAATTGCATCGATCGGGGCAATAAAATAACCTAAAGCAGCCACAATAGCAGCAATTTGTTTTGCATTAGCCTTCCCCAATTTCATTGCATAAAAAAGCCTAAGGGCGTTCAACACTAATGCTCGGCCAGCTTTTGTGGCATAGCCGCGCAATTTGCTCCAAAATCCAGACTCTGAGTAGGAGCCAGAATGATCTTTATTAGCCATTTCAATATTTTTTGTTTTTAACCTGGCTCGAGGTTGGGGTGAGACACAAAGAAAGTGGAGCCATCCATTACGAACCATATTTTCAACGGTAGGGCTGGACTCCCAAAAAAGTAAAATAAGGTCAAGATGAAAAGCCCCACATGGTGTATCGTAAAGGATATACGAATACAAACCAAGGGAGCGCATCAACTGACTTTATTCCTACTTTTTTTGTAAAATGTCCAGTTTTACCGTTGAGGAATAAAGCGCATAATGCACTTTCCTAATTAATTACGATGCTAAACCGCGCTAGCATCTTGGTTGCAAATATACATAGAATTTTTGAATTGGCAAATTTTTCTTGGTTCTCCGCACCACCTCAGCTTCGCCCTAGCTCCAGTAGTTATACTATATTTATACTATAGTTATACCTTATTTATTCTATTACGTATAGGATAAATATAGTATAAATAAGGTATAAATATAGGATAAGGAACGGGCTTACGGCGGGAGTGGTGCGGTTTTATGCTTGCGGAACAAAAATCTTTTTGTATCTTTGCAGTCGGATAAATAATGTTGCTATGAAACGATTTGCATTGATTTTCTGTTGCCTGGCTATGTTTGTGGCCGCAGTTCCGGAGGCCGATTCCCAAGTTCCTACGCTTGATCTTACCCTTGCGCCTAGCAGGGTCCATCCCAATCGTATTTATGCCGCACATTTTTGTATATTAGGCAACAGCACCCGCGCAATTCAAGCCGCTATCGACTCTGCCGCAGCACGTTATGAACGAACTGGGGAACGCCAGGAGGTCTATTTCGACAAGGGAAAGTACGAGCTCGGCACTATTTATCTGAAAAGTGGCGTGACGCTGATGCTGGACTCCGGCGCTGTGCTGCTTGGCTCAACCAATCCGCTGGACTATGTGAAGGACAGTATCTGCCGGCTGAAGGCCTTCATTTTTGCTGTGAACCAGCACGATATCGGCATCGAGGGCAAGGGCACGATTGACGGCCGCGGCTTTGAGGTGGCCAACAATGCGGTGCAGATGGTGCACCTCGGTTTGCTGCAAGACCCGCTGAAATATGACCGCTGCAACGAGAGCAACCGCCCTCAGAATGTGCATTTTAGAGGGTGCGAGAATGTGGTGATACGCGACATCACGCTGAAGGACCCGGCTTGTTGGTGCCAGGAGTACGACCGCTGCCGCAACCTAACGATTGAGGGCATCAAGGTGGATGCCAAGTGCTATTGGAATAACGACGGCCTGGATGTGGTGGACTGCCAAAATGTGGTGATCCGCAACTGCGACATTGACGCCTCGGACGATGCCTATTGCTTTAAGAGCCATAGTGTTGACGGCGTGAGCGAGAATGTGGTGGTGGAGAATTGCCGGGGGCGTTCGTCGGCCAACGGCATCAAGTTCGGCACCATGACCCGCGGCACTTTCCGCCATTTCCGTTTCAAGAACATAGAGATTTACAACACCTACCGCAGCGGCATCACCATTGCCAGCGTGGATGGTGCACACGTTGAGGACATTGTGGTGGACAGCCTGAAATGCCGTAATGTTGGTAACCCTTTCTTTATCAGATATTCCGAGAGGCGCAAAGGCACGGTGGAGCCCTGTCTGAAGGACATTGTGATTCGCAACGTGTTTGCCAATGTACCCCTTGGGAAGGCCGACTGGGGCTACAGCTACGAAGGCCCGGTGGAGGATATGCCGCGCAATCTCTCGCCAGCTAGCATTGTGGGCACACCGGGGCATCGGATTGAGAATGTGCTGATTGAGAATGTGTGGATTCTCTATCCCGGCTACGGCGACAGCACTTTTGCCTACCGTGGCACTTCGCCGCAGGAGCTGGCCGACATTCCGGAATGGGAAAAGCGCTACCCAGAGTTCTCGATGTGGAAGGAGCTGCCGGCCTGGGGACTCTATGTGCGTCATGCCGACAGGGTGACGCTGCGCAATGTGCGGATGGAGATATACAATGCCGACTACCGCCCAGCTATCGTGGCCGACGATGTGAACGGAATGATTTTCAAGGATGTAAGAATAGACGATACGGTATCGGATAAATATAAATACCAGGCAGTTTGCAACAACTGCACCAAGGTGAGCACTCGCCCAATCCGCACCAAGATGCAGAAGGCCAAGGTGGCTAATCCTCAGCGCGAAGAGTTGACTTCAAACCAGATCTTGGCACAGGACAACACCTCGCCCTGCACCGCCGATGGGCAGAAACTTTACCGAGCCTCGCTCTTTGGCTGCAAGAGCAACGGCACCACGCTCAACACCAATTCCATACAGTTTGCCATTGATTATATTGCCAATGTCGGCGGCGGCACACTGGTGTTTGAGGTGGGACGCTACATCACAGGCAGCATTCATCTCAAGAAGGGTGTGAACATTCAATTAAATGAGGGTGCGAGAATTATCCAATCCGAGAGCCCCTGGGATTTGGAATACGACAGCGAAGGGAATCCGATGTTGATCATCGACGAGTCGGAAGGCACATCGCATATCTGCGGTCTCGGCCAGGTGGTGGACGAAACAGGTAAGATGATGTTCTATTGGGAATGGTAGTGTTCTACCGTTAACGTTGACTGGGGTTTTGTTGCGGTGTTTTGCCTACCAGTCTTGCACATGACGGCCACCAATGGGCAGACGATAGCCTAGGTGGACCATCAGCATGGTGGGGTTGAGGGGATAATAATCGTCGTGCTCGGTGCGGATGTTCTCGGCAATGGTGCCGTAGATGTCGTAGCGCGATGCTGTGGTTCTGTCCCACACTAAGGGAGCCGAGCCCAACATGTTGAAACTGGCACCGATAGTCACACTCTTGGCAATGATGAAGCCCGCGCCGAGGCGGAAGGCGAAGGTGGTGGCGGGGGCATAGGTGCGCAGGTCGACACAGGCATAGTCGTCGAAAGACTGGGGGTCGGCCACCGGCCAGTCGGAGCCGGAATAGGCAAAGTTCCAGTCGGAGATATAGCGCAGATTGATGCCGGCCAATGCCTCGCCGTAGAAGTCGATGGTGGTGGAGGCGGGGTAGGCATAGCGGACACCCAGCATCAGCGGTATGTTGCGGAATTTGGGCAGCTCCATCACATACTGGCTGCACGACTGGAAGCGGTTGGCCCAGCGGATATCGTAGTATTCCTCAACATTGTTGCTCACGCCACTTTGCAGAAAGTCGGCCTGGAAGGTGATCTCCAATGCGGGGTGCACCGGCAAGGCGAAACTCACATCCACTCCACCCGACCAACCGCGGCCGGCACCAGCCATCTTCTGGTGGCCTTTGGTGAACATCCACTGGTTGTCGCTCATGTGAGATTCGGCATAGTAGCTCTGCGGCAGGGTGACACCACCGCGCACACCGACATAGATTTGAGCTTTGACCGATACAGATGTTATCAGAAGGAGTAGAAATAAGTATTTCTTCATGACAAAATGGATTGTAGGATTAGAATTATCAAATTGATGAATAAAAAATAGAAAGTGGCTGTCGCGCCAGGTCTTTTTATTTTTTATTCATCAATTCTTTTTTTCTAAATGTTATACGGTTGCGCTGTGGGCGTCAACATCGCCGCTAATGCGCTTGACCATGCCTTGGAGGGCGGTGCCGGGACCAACCTCGATGAACTCGGTGGCACCGTCGGCAATCATGTTCTGCACGGTGGCAGTCCAACGCACGGGGGAGGTGAGCTGCATGAGCAGGTTGGCCTTGATGGTGGCGGGATCGGTGACGGGAGTAGCGCAAACATTCTGATAGACAGGGCAGATGGGCTGGCGGAACTCGGTCTTTTCGATAGCCTCGGCCAGTTCAACGCGGGCAGGTTCCATGAGGGGGCTGTGGAAAGCGCCACCTACGGCCAGGGGCAGTGCGCGGCCTTTGAGCTCCTTGAGTTTCTCGGATGCCTGGTTCACGCCCTCGATGGTGCCGCTGATAACCAGCTGGCCCACGGTGTTGTAGTTGGCGGCCACGACAACCTCGCCTGCGGCGGTAACTTCGGCGCAGACATCCTCAACGGTCTTGTCGTCGAGCTTCACGATTGCAGCCATGGTGGAGGGACGCAGTTCGCAGCATTTCTGCATGGCGTTGGCACGGGCGATGACCAGACGGAGACCGTCTTCAAAGTCCATTGCTCCAGCAGCCACCAGTGCGCTGAACTCGCCAAGAGAGTGGCCGCCGACCATGTCGGGTTTGAAATCCTCGCCCATATATTTGGCCAGGATAACGCTGTGGAGGAAAACTGCAGGCTGGGTCACCTTGGTCTGCTTCAGATCCTCGGGAGTGCCGGCAAACATGAGGTCGGTAATACGGAAACCGATAATATCGTTGGCGCGCTCAAACATCTCGCGGCACTGTGCATTGTTTTCATAAAGGTCTTTGCCCATACCTACGAACTGAGCTCCCTGACCAGGAAAAACGTACGATTTCATACTTCAAAAAAGTGGGTTCTGTGGTTTATATTTCTGCCTTCGTGCATGGTAGAACCCGCTATCCCATGCCGGGGCATTCATTATTATTTCAAATCTTAGACTTCAGCACTCCCACAATCTCCCTCACATCCAGCAGTCGCAACGCCAGCGCCAGCCCCAAGGCCAGCCCCAGGGCCGCGCCCACACGCATCAGCCAGCCCCACGGTGTGCTGAGCAAAGCGAATGCAGTTATAGATAACGTAAATAGTACTATTTTTATTATATATTTTGCGCCAAGACGAATGTTAAAAATCTTTTCGGCCACTAAGATTTGTGCCAAAGCCATGAAGCTCTGCGCCGTCAGCGAGGCCCATGCCGAACCCACAGCGCCCCAGCGAGGGATGGCAACGATGTTAACAACAATGTTGACAACCAATGTGATAGCGGCCATGATGTTCAGTTGTTTCAGCCGTCCGGCAGCCGTGAGCAGGGTGCCGTAGACATAGGTCATGGATATGGGCACGATGCCAAAGACCAGCACCTTGAAAACTGCCACATATTCGCCACAATTCTGCTTGTAGAGCACGCCCATCAGGTCTTCGCCCAAGGCCGAAGAGACCACCGCCGCCGTCACCGAGAACACTAGCATCAGCGAGGTGACCCACGCCACGGTGTGCTGGAGTTCGTGCTGCGAGGTGCCGTCCTTGGCGGTCATCTTTGCAAAGATGGGCAGCAGCGGCACACTCACCAGATAGGCTATCATGGTCAGGGCGTCCAGCAGGCGGAAAGCTCCGGCATAGATGCCGGCCTCATACTGTCCGCGGGGTGCCAGGTCTTCCAGCAGCATGGGGTCGATGCGGTTGTAGCTGGCCATCAGCAGCACCAGCAGGGCAAAGGGGAGGCTCTGCCTGAGGATCACCACGGCAAAGGGAAGCGAGAACCGCAATCCCGAGAACCCTACCTTGCTCACCAGCACCCACAAGGCCACCACGGCCGTGACCACATAGGCCACCGTCTGGGCATAGACGAAATATTCGATGCGGAAAGTCGAACCGCCGCCCCACAGCAGCAGTCCGCAGATGGCAATCATCACCACCCTATCCAGGACACTGATCACACTGTCCCAACGGAACAGGAGCAGTCCCTCGAAATTGCTACGCAGATAGAGAATCAACGAGTTGAGGAACTGATTGAGGGTGAGGAAAGCCAGGAGGGCGAACTGGCGCGAGTCGTAGCCTTTGAGCAGGCCTACGGTAAAGGTGACCACCAGATACAGCCCCAGCAGCACCACCTTTACCCCCAGTATTCCCGAGAGGTGCTTGCCTATCAGGCCGGGATGCTGGGCTATGTTGCGGGTGTTGAAGTTCGTGACGCCGATGTCGAGCAGAATATTGAAGATGTAGGCGAGGTTGAAGATGGTGATATACAGCCCATATTCTTCCACACCCACGGCATTCTGCACCCCCACCTCAATGCCCAATATCCAAAAGGGCTTGATGATGAGGTTGAGCAGCAATACCCAGAATAATCCCGACAGCAGTTTCTTGAACATGTTTTTTTATATAGTTGATGAAAGTTTGAGGGTTTGGAGTGATGGAGGGTTTGAAAAGTTTCACTCGACACAGATAAGACAATTAACCGCGTCAGCCACTCTACAATCTACCTTCTACACTCTACAATCTCCACGTCTCCTCCATATCCCAGTTCTCTCTCAGTTCCAGGGTTTTCTCATAATAGCGCACAACCTCGGGCTGGCGGTGCTGCCAGTAGCTGCCCGGCGTCCATTGGCCGTTGGCATCGGCATCCTCCACCAGGCGGAAGCTATACTTGCCGCCCTTCAGGTGCTCGAAAGTGTACTTGCCCGAGTGCTCCACCTTCTGCTGGCGGAGTGTATTTCCCTTTTCGTCAATTAGTTGCAACAGCAGATTGCTCGCCGAGTCGCACTGCATACTGAGCACAATATTGCCGTAGCTCTCGGCCTTGTCATACTGCGTTGTCACCACCAGCGAGTCGGCGTTCGTCTTGCCGTAAATATCCTTCACCACTCCCGGCCGCACCGTGAAGCGGTACTTCTCGCCCGCCTTGCCCTTGAAGTCGATCATGCCGCCCACAAAGGCACTCGCACGGCAGCTATCAGTCAGCCGCAATCCGCAAAAACTCCTTGTGCTGTCGGTGAGGTTGAACACCTCCACGGCCGAATCGGCCATATCCTCGCAGAGCGAAGCAATGGGCGTTTCGAAGCTGATGCGCAAAGTGTCGTAATAAGGATGGGTGGCGGCGATGCGGCTCTTCATCGAGGCAGCTGCCAGCCCTTTGCCGCCCAACTTGGCCTGCGACTTGGGGCGGAATTTCAAACTCAGCGTGTCGTGCAGCACCGTGTCGCGCAACAGCCACACCACCGAGTCGCAGTCCGCCCGAGCGGTCCACACCGTCAGTGTGTCGCCCTTGCGGTTTTGGTGAATATAAAGAGGCAGTGAGTCAAGGCTGTCCAACGGTGCCAGGCTATAATGCTGCAGGGGCGCTGCGGTGGTAATCACGGCCTTGCCCTTGCTCAGGAACTCCGATTTCGTCACCCGCTGCCGCTCTACCTTCAGCTGCGACATCAGCAACTGAAGCTGCTCCACCGCCTCCTCAGTGCCCAGTGCCAACGAATCTGCCAGCGCCGTATCGGCCACAACAGAAGTGTCGGCCATTGTGGAATCTTTTGCGGTGGAATCCTTTGTGGTAGTGTCCTTCACGGCAGGCATGTGGTGCGCCGTCACCAGCGAGTCGAGGAACGCCACGGGCTCGTCGGTGCTCAGCATCAGGTTCTTATCGCCGTCCTCCAAAGCCAGCAGGCAGTATCTGCCCGGGCGGAGATGATTCATCATAAACTGGCCCTCCTTATCGGTGCGGGTCATATACATAGGCTTCACCTTGGCCACCGCCGAGTCCCCGGCCACCGAGTCGGCCAGCATGTCCTCCGTCCAAGCCACCACCGTCACGGCCTCCTCGCGGGGCTTGCCCGTGAAAGCATCCAGCACCCGGCCGCGCAGCGTCATGCTGTCGATCACCGAGCCGGTCGAAAACACATACTCGAAACTCTCCAGCGGGTTGCCCTCGTTGAAATCCGCGATACCGCCCTTGAACTGAAAGAGATAGGTCGTGTTCTCGCGCAACGTATCCTTTATCTTCACCTGCAGCCCGTGCCCTTTGGGCGTGTACTCGGGCTTCACCTTCATTGGGGGCGACACCAGGATATTGTTCTCCGCATCCTTCACCTGCACATATTCATCGGTGGCGATGTAGAACTCGCGGGCAGAAAAATTCAGCGTCCCGTTCTGCGGCGTAGTGGCCAGCACCTTGGGCGGAGTCACATCCTTTGGCCCTCCCGAGGGGAAACCCTCCTTGGCGCAGCCCCACAACATCGCCGCCGTCAGCGCAACACATATAAAGCGAAAACCTTTCATATCGTTTCAATTAATTATTAAACCGCCAATCAATCCAAATCCTTCCACGCGTACGACACCTTGTTGCCGAGGCTGACAACCAGGTAGTTCGGCGTTTCCTCGTCCTCGTTCAGATTGTCGGTCATCACACACATCACATTGCCAATCACGTGCTCCTCTCTATGGTGCCAATGGCCTGTCAGACAGAGCGTCACATCGTAATCGTTCAGCAGCTTCAGCAACTCCCAGTTCTCCTGCTCGGGGAAATTGGCGGCGGGAGTGGTGCTGTAGTCATAACTGTTGCGGAACAGACTCGTGTGGGTGTTCACCACCACATGGCGGTAATCCTCGCGGTGCGACAGAACATCCTTCAGCCAGGCCAGCTGGCGGGCACCGTGCGTGGCGTTGCCGCTGTCAAGAAACACCCATAAATCGCGCTTGCCGCTCTGCGTCACCACAGTCACGGTGTAAGTCGAAGTATGGAAATACTGCTGGAAATACTGCTGGCAGTCGAAATAAATATCGTGGTTGCCGATGGCCACGAAACAAGGCGTTGCCGCAAAAGCGGGCAGGCGCAGCAGGCTGTCCAGCACGCGGAAAGGGTCGTCGCCGCTCTCGTTGGCTATATCGCCGTTGATAATGCTGAACGAAGCCCCGGCAGCATCCCTTGCCGCCAAGAAGCGCTCCACCCTCGGAGCCGAGTCGGTGATATGGATGTCCGACGTCACATACACGCAATAATCGTCGGCCACACCCTCCACCACAGGCATCCCGTGGCCCTCGTTCCAGGCCAGCCATTCGCCCACGCGGTCCTCCACATGAGTGCCCGAACTATGCAGCATACCCACCATGTCCAGGCGGTCGCAAGAAGTCAGTGCCAAGGCAGCCAAAGTAGCAATACTATAAAATATCTTTCTCATAATGTTTGTTTAGTGTTTAGTGATCGGTGATCAGTGATTTGTGATTTGTGGAGCGTCAGCAGTTAACGTTAACGTTCAAAATAACCCGCTACAGACTCACCTCCACGCCCAAATGGCCGTACCAGCCGTCATACATGCAAGTCAGATTCAGCGATCCCACCGGATGAACACCCAGCTCGCCCACCACACGCACTTTCTCGCTCACACCATAAAAACCCTTCAACGAGAAATACCAGTTCGCCACACGCTCGATGATGAAATCGTTGTAGTTGCTCCATCGCGCACCCACATTCCAGTCGCGGCAGCTGTGCTGATTGCGCAGCCAGCCCTCGGCGGCAAACATCACGTTCATCGGCTCCAGCACCGTGCTGATACCCCCGTCGTGGCGCAGCACCAGCTCGGCCACATAGCGGTTGCACAAACCCAGGTGCAGATTGGCGTGGCCCAGATAGCCCGCCAGCTCCAGCGCCCCGGTGAACTCCTGCAGCTCCAACCCCGGGAAATGACGCCACAAATAGCGGTTCTCCAAACTCAGGTGGTTGCCCGCCGGCGAGCCCAGCAGCACCGCCGACCCCTGGAGGTTGGCCGAAATACGCGGGCTCTCGTGGTTAGCCGCCTCCATGCCCGCTCTCAGGCTGAACGTAGGCGACACCTGCCAGTCAACAACAGCCGCGCCGCCCTCGGCGCCGCCCGTAGCATAATGGAAGTCATACACAGCATAACCAGTCACCCTCAGACTGCTCGAGTCCGACTGCGCTTCGGCCTTCATTGCCCAGGCAAACAGCAGCGCCATCAGCATAAAAAGTCTTAACTTGTTCATATCAATCAAATTAGTGCGCACCAAGTGCAAAATACAAAAAGCAAAGATACGAAATATTTCCGAAACAACAATTATAAAAATTATTTTTTCTCCGCCATATAATTGTAGATTGTAGATTTTAGATTGTAGAGTGGGCTGCCGCACCACATTGTATACCTTTACGCTACTCTCTACAATCCTAAATCTTAACTCTTAAATTTTTATGAATTATGAGTGGGGAGGAAGCTGAACTTGAAACTTTAATGACATTCTCGGAGTTTCTGTCGACTTAATATCCTGGCATCTCAGAGTCTTCGCCTCTCGGAGTTTCCGAAATCGTAAGTGCCGCCACACACCGCCAATCTCATCGCTCTCACACCAACTGCCGCCTATTCAGTTGGTCGGTTCCGTCTCCCTTTCCCGCCGGACTGCCGTGGTTCCGCCCCACCAAGGCCGCCCGTGGTCTCCCCTAAAAACCGATTGCAAAGATACGAAATTTTTCGGACATAACGCAGATTTAAAGCAAATTTTAACATTAACCGGTGCGATACAAGGTGGTTTGCATAAATTATTTAACATTTAGCGGAGCGAGAAACGTGCATTTTCGCCCCCATAAAAATGTGTTTTTCCCGCTTTTGCATCGTTCTCAGGAGCGAGGGATGAGCGAAGGATAAGCGAAGGAAGAGATTTGGGACATTTGGACATTTGGACAATTGGAAAAAACATGTGTGTGTGCAAAAACAAGTGCCTGAGGAAACATATAAAACTATAAAATAAAAATATATTTTTATTTTATAGTTTTATATCTCTCTCAGAGAGGGGGTCGAGTACACACACACCATTTTTTTCCGTTTGTCCATTTGTCCAAATGTCCGTTTGTCAAAAATTTTCTAGCGGTCACCGATAACAGTTTCTTTTGTCCTCGGCCTGCAGACTGGCCGGCAGTCGGGCCTCGTTGATTTTTTTTAATAAAGAGCGCTTTTTTTCTTGCTAATTCAATTATTTTTCGTATCTTTGCATCAAAGATGCAAAACCGACAAAAGCGATAGGTTGCTGACCCTCACCCCCTTCCGCCACATGGCAACCCGCTTCCCCGCCCCCGACTTTGCATTTTT
>JAZLLD010000010.1:0-43996 GCA_045597945.1 Bacteroidales bacterium | reverse complement strand
CGCCGGTCGCCGCCAGGGTATTGCTACCCAGCGCTGCCCCTCGACTTGCATGTGTTAAGCCTGCCGCTAGCGTTCATCCTGAGCCAGGATCAAACTCTTCATTGTAAGAATTGCTTGTATTTTTTCGTTAACCTTTGACTCGTCTGCGCCTCCCCTCCCGGCCTCGCCGGAAAGGTCGACACACGCTATCTCTCGATCTCAGAATTTCTATGTCCTCTCGCTTCCCGCCGGCCTCCCTCAGGAGCGCCTCAGCTGTCGAAAGCGGGTGCAAAGATACGACCTTTTTCCGAACCGGCAAAATTTTTTTTCGCCATTCTCGGAGGTCCGACGGCCAACGGGCTGGGAACCCGGCCGTTGCATGGACGATTTTTTTTCACTTTTTTCTGAATCCGGCCGGTTCCAGGCCGTTTTTCCACGGCTTCAGGTGGCTTTTTTACGAAAATTGGGGACTTTTTGAGAAGAAAAAATGTAGGCATCTTTGTATTTTATTGAATTTTAATGCGTTAAACACTTTTGAAAATATCATGATATAAAGCTATCCTCTGAGTTTCAGTAGTTTATGACGTTCCTATAAAAGGAATAAGTGGGATGGAACGGCCCGCAGCTGCGAGATCAGGCGCGAAGGCCGGATTCCGGCCGGGGCATGCGCACATTATATATAATGTACGCGGGCCGGGAAAACCGGCCCGGCGCAGCCGCGGAGCCCTGCCCCTCTCCCGCCCCATCACCCTCATATATGCCTTTGTTTTGCCTCAGTTATCCTATTGTATATGGGATAAATATAGGATATATATAGAATAAGTATAGGATATATGACGGGACTACGGCGGGGGAACGGCGGGGAAATGAAGAGGTTTTGATGAGAATCAAGGAGAGCCTTGGACTAAATCTAGCCCAAGAAGAATTAAATAAAGAAAAAAAGTGGAGCTGAGGGATGGGAAATGAGGATTAAAAAAGGTACCCCATGATAATTGTCCACATAAAGAAGCGCACAAACTTGCCAATGAGCATGAAGATGGCAGATTTGAATGGAGCAATGCGGAAGAAACCTAAAGCTATTGCAAAGATGTCTCCAATGAATGGGACCCACGAGAACAATGCTAGGTAGGCTCCATATCGATTGATACGGAAATGCTGTCTGGCGATTTTGACGTGGCTGATGTGAAACCATTTTTCAATCCACTCCCACTTGCCAAACCAACCGATGATGTAAGAAGTAAGTCCGCCAAGCCAGTTGCCTAATGTTGCAAAAATAAGACAGCCAACTGGATTCTTGGTGAGGGCCAAAATGGCTGCATACAGTGCATCGGAAGAAAATGGCACAACCGTAGCAGCAAGAAATGAGCCTAAAAACAGTCCCCAAATACCATAAGATTGCAAAAAATTGAGCATGATATAAAAAGAATAAGAGACCTCAGCATGGAGGTCTCTTATAATTGTATTGAATTTTATCGTTCAATAGTGAGGATTTCGAACTGCATAGTACCGGCAGGGACAACAACGTCTACCATATCGCCTGCACGTTTGCCCAAAAAGGCTTGCGCAAAAGGAGAAGAGATAGAGATTTTTGCCTGCTTGAGGTTGGCCTCGCTTTCAGGAACTATGGTGTAGACTTGTTTGGCATTGGTCTTGATGTTGCGAATGGTGATCTTGGAAAGCAAGAGTACTTTAGAAGTATCGATTTTGGATTCATCAAGGAGACGTGCATTGGCTACAAGGTCCTGAAGTTTGGAAATGCGAGCTTCGAGAAGACCTTGAGCCTCTTTGGCCGCATCATATTCAGCGTTCTCGGAGAGATCGCCTTTATCGCGAGCTTCTGCAATAGCAGCGGCAGCAGCTGGTCTTTCGACAGCAATCAAATGGTGAAGTTCGTCTTTGAGGTTTTGAAGACCTTCTTCACTATAATATCTAATTTCAGACATGAATGGTGATTGTTTATCATTTAAAAATTAGGAAAGGCCCTAAAGCCTTTCCTAATTCTTAATTATGTGTTACTTTGATTAGAACTTAAAGGTAGCACCAATGGAGTGGGTGCCTTTAAGGTTATCACACTGACGGAAGGAATAATCAATAGAGAGACCAGTCTTGCTATCGCTGTCTTTCTTATGCAAGGGGACATTGACGGAAGCACCAGCACAGAGACCCTGGAAGGCGGTAGTGCGAGCAGCTGCGTCGAAAATGTCGGACTGATAGACATAACCGCAACGGAGTGCGAACATATCCAAGAGGCTATACTCAGCACCGAATGCGATGTTATCTTTCATAAATGCATTGGAGGTGAAAGCAGCAGCAAAGGTGAGTCTCTGATTCCAAGTTTCAAAAAGGAAATCATAAGATGCACCAATGTTGAGGCAAGTAGGAAGCTCCATTTCGCCAGAGCGGTACTCAGCGGTCATGTCGTTGAGAGCTCCGTTGACAAACTGGAAGGACATACCAGTACCATCGGCACTGAAAGAGGGGCCCCAGTTCTTCAAGCTGATACCGAACTTTAATTCGTCGTCTGCACCAGAGACGTACTGGATACCTGCATCAACTGCAAAGGCACTACCAGTGACGTTGTCAGTGGACTCACTGATGATCTTCAAATTAACACCACCATGAATGGAGAGTGTGAAGGAGTGAGCATAAGCGACATTAATGTTCATCAGATTGGGAGAATAGGTACCATTGATTGCCTCAGGGCTACCTTCGGTGGTGACATCGATATCACCCAGGCCCAGGGCCATCAAGCTCATACCGAAGACACCATTGTCGAAAACACGAACTGCAAGACCAAAGGAGTTGATAGTAGCACCACTATTGAGGCCACTCTTACCATTGTAAAGCATAGTGTTTGCATAGGTAACTTCCATTTTGTTAATGAAACTCAAACCTGCGATGTTGGAATAGAAAGCATCGATTCCGCGTACGTTGGCCACACTAGCGCTACCCCAGCCAGTGCTACGAGCCCACGGGTTGATAAGCAACTCAGTGGCGCCGGCAGTACCTCTACGGTTGTCGTTGCCAGCCCAAACGGACTGATACGACAGCAGCATCATGATGGCTACTACAGCAAATATTCTGAATATATTTTTCATTTCTGTATTATTTTAATATTTAACTAACGGAACTTAGAAAGCGAAGGAGTTCAAGTCAACAGGACGCATGGTTCCGAACCATTTAACAACACGCTCGCCAATACCAGGAACCTTGAAATGGATCAGGTAAACACCACCTGCGATGGGCAGACCGGTGTGGTTGTGGAGATCCCAATCAAGGGTGGTAGCAGTACCAGAGGTAGGACCAAGACGGCGGACCAAAGTACCATCGATAGTATAGATGGAGATGACCGAACCGGTAGGAACGTTGACAAAACGAACCTTGGTCTCCAACTGGCTACCAGTCTCGTAGGTAGAATAGCTGTAGTAGGGGTTAGGAACAACATTGATGAGACTCAAGATAGAATCCTGATAAGATCTGCTAGCATTTGCATTGTTGGCAACACCAGTACGGGTAGCAATATCCTCACCAAGTTCAAACATGTACATAGGATAGTTGTCGTTCTGAGCGGAAACAGTCTGACCATTTTCATCAGAGAACAGCTTAACCTGAGCACCGTTGCGAGAGAGGTTGCGGCCATAGGTGGAGTTAACATCGATATCGATAGTCACATCGCAAGGAATGTCAACAGGGTTGTTGAACTGGAAGCGAGAGTTGACGAAAGGCATGTTAACCCAAGCGACAGAAGCGAAGAGCAGAGATGCGGAGTCGCGCTGAGGAATGAGAGTGGTGCTCTCACCATCAAGGATACCGTGATTGACACGGAGACGATCGGCATCAGTTTCTGCCACATAGTTCATCAAACGCTCTAAGGAACCGAGCATCTTTGAAGCCCAACGGCCACCATCGTAAGAAGGAGTACGATAGCTGGTTACAACGTTAGGATTGTTGTTAACGATATCCCAGAACTTAACATCGGTAGCATTCATAACATAAATGAAGTGACGGCCACCCATGACGTAGTTCTGACTGCCTTCCATAATGTCGCTGGTGGAAGTGGGGTTCCAAAGCATATCGGCACCATTGTACTGAACGTAACGGGAATCTTCACCGAACATGATGTTGAGACGTTCGCCAGTGAGAGTGTTGATAGCATAGCCGGGGAACCAACCCATACCGGTAGCATTGATGTAAGCAGGATTGTTGGGATCATCAGCATCAGCAGCAATACCGAGAGAAGCGCAAGTACGACCGAGTTTGTCGACAGAAGCGTGGTGACGCATGGAGAAACGACGTGCATTGCCTTCAGACTGAGTATGGTCATCGCACATTTCAAGAACTGGGCAACGGGTCCACTTGGAAGTATCCGAAGTGAAGACAATACGAACACTGGGAAGCTTGGAGAGGTCGTTGCAGTTGAGGGACTTGTTGTTGTGGCTGAGAGAAGTCTTACGAATAATGGTAGCCTTATTGTAGTTACTAGCAAACACATTACTGATGTTTGTGAGGCTGTCTAAGATTCTGTCGTCAGCAACATAGTAGCGATAGCTGAAACCAGGATGGAAGGGAAGGGTAGAAACAAGACCATAAGGAGCCCACTGGCCAGAGACAACAGATTCAAAGACCTGATATCTATCGACACCAGCATGTTCGGGTTCGCTCATAGAAGTGTATTTAATAGCTCTGAAGTAGTCTTCATCAAGATAAGACTCAGCGAGGTTGATCTCACCAGGAGTCTGAACGAAAGAAGAATAGGACTTAGGAGCATACTGGGTACCGGAACGGATCCAGTTGAAGGTAGCATAGCTATCATCATCGGGAAGACCGCTCAACCACATCTTACTCTCATCGGCAAACTTAATGCTGGAATTGAGAACGACATTGTCGTTAACAAAGCCACCATAGAATCGGCCGAAGTAGTTCTGAAGGTTAGAAGTGAAAATCTGCAATTCAGAAGCAACGGGAACGGGATTGCTGATAGTTACAGCAATACCAAGGTCAAGGAAGAGCTGCTCGTTGTAACGATAGATGGGGAAGTCGGAACGGACCTTGAGAACGGAATCGAAAATGTAAGGATTCTCGGCATAAGTAGGATCTTCGACAGACTTGGTGATGGACCAGAAAGAGCTATCGGTGTTGGCGTTCTTATCGAAAGCAAGAACGTACTTACCAGCCTTAATGTTGAGAGGATCGATTACACGAACGTTAACAGGACCATAGTTGGACTCATAGTGGGGGTTCAGAATCTGGCAGGGGTTAGCAAGCATACCAGAACCATCAGCCTTGAACTTACCAGCAGGTTTACCAGGAACACCGGGAGCACCCATGAGTTCTTCAATAGAAGCGTCGGTAAGACGGAGGACAGAACCACCATTACCATAACCCTCGATACGGGTGATGTTGGGGCACATGCCAAATTCTGCATTGATGATGGTACCACCATTCTCAGAAGAAGGATCGTGAGGAATAGCAGTTACAGGAGAAATGGTTCTACCAAACTCGTCCTTACGGCCAGCAAGGTAGGGTTCTTTCTGACCATCCAAGAAAGCAGCCTCGGTCTGAGAGTACTCCTTGAAACGGTTCTGAGCATAAGCAACACAAATAAAGTAGTATTCTTTATTATTTACAAGAGTGGTGTTGGTACCGGTAGCGAAAGCATCGTTGGTGACACGGAACACGTGCTGGATACCCTTATTAGCACCCACAACTTTGATGGTAGGAGTGATGAGACCAGTGGAAGAGTTCTGAGTGTAGTTGACAAGAGTTCCGATGGGGAGTTTGCCTTCTTCGTCGTAATAGTTCTCAATATCGCACTGAGCAACGAGACGAGCCTTGGTTACATCCTCAATATCAGCGATAGAAACATTAGCGTCTCTCAACTGATAAATCTGATAACCCTCGAACTTATAGCTACGCTGATCGTCGGTATAGACAACAGCAGTGTCTGCAGTAGGATCGATGTAAGAACGAACGATTGCAGGATCAACCTCAGAGTAAGACTCACCATAGTTGTTGCTAGAGGGGTTGTCGTACTTGAGATAAAGAATAACCTCGTTGTTCATTTCCTGAACGACCATAGAAGGAGCATCGGGACCATCAAGAACTTTGAAGCAGTTCTCAAAGAGAGCCTGGCAAACGTCATCGATCTGACGGAGGAGCTCAACAGAGGACCATGCATTACCAGAAGCTGCCTGAGCAAAAGGAATACCAACGGTGACATAGTTAAGAGCACCAGGTTTCAGTGTGAAAGGACCAGCGGACTGCATGAAACGACGGTCAGCAGGGCTGTTGCCAGAAGTGACCTCAGACCATTCAGGAACATCATTACCATCAGTACCCCAATGATAAGGATCGGAATCGCCAGGGAACATGAAGTCGCAGTCAAACTCAGTAGTACCATTGGAAATACCATTTCCACCGTACTTCATACGCTGACCATTCTTCCAATAACCGCGGAGGTAGTTGTAGTAGTCGGTTGCCTTGGTGGGCTCACCGCTGATAGCATCAAGACTGTTGTTGTAATAAACGAAACGGCGCATACCGAAACGCTCATCGTCAACAATGTTGTTACCAAAGTTAACACCGTTGATAGCACAGTTACCAACAGCATCACCAGGAGTGAAATACCAAGCTTTACCACCATTCTCGTAGTAAAGGTCGGCATCATCGGTCAAAGAAATAGTGTCATAGGTACCGTCGGGAAGACGATATTTCTCAAGCTGACTGGGATAGTAAGCACGCATCTTAGCGATATCAATCTTAGGATTGTCCTTACCATCGGGATCCATGTAAGGACCCTGGAAGAAGTCGATACCGACGGCAGGAGGAATACCGGAGTAGGAACCAGAACCAGGACCATCAGACTCATCACCATTGTAGCAATAGCCAAGACCACGCTTAACATCGCAACCAACGAAGTCATCGTGAGCATAACCAAGGTCGGCATCGACCCACTGGCTGAAATAGGTCTCACGGAGTTCGTAAGTTGAACGGTTGATGATTTCGTAGGTGTAGAAAGTCATGTTGTTGATTTCATCGTTGGTAGAGAAAGCGAAAGCCTGAGCGCGGATTTCCATACCAATAGGCTGACCTTGGGTCTCGGTGTGAACGTTACCCATATCGTTGAACACCCACCAAATGGTCTGGTCGCCCTTCAGAACCTGGTCAGAAAGAAGACCGCCAGTGACGATACCAGCCTCGGTTTCGAGAGTGGTGGCCACATGAGAAGTGTAATCGCGACCCCACTGAGCCTTCAGCGTACGGGGGCAGAGGTCATTGTTGAAATCGTAGTAAGGATAGTCACCATCCTCCCAATGATACTCACCGTCATGGTTAGCATCGTAATAAGGAGCGAGGTAAGGAGACTGATTGGCATTAATACCAGAAGCAGGCCAGTTCTTGATAGTAGAGGAAACAGCGTCGGGAGAGAAATTCTCATTAGGAGTTGCGCCGTTTTCATCGTAATTGAACATGGACATGAAAGCCTGAACCTCAGTCTTGGTGATAATGTAGTGCTTATCAAAAGCATTACAAACAGGGAGGTCGACAGAAGCACCCGTCAGGGTAAGAGGACCGGGCCAGTAATCATCACCTTCAGAACCGAAGCGAAGAGCTGCGATACGGAGCTGATCATTAACGTCGGTACCACCAATCCAAAGAGCAGCACAGAAAAGAGGACAAGTGTTGCTATTCTTGGGGAGGTGATACTGGGCCACGCTACCATCGTACCACATATTACCGTAGCCATTAATCAATGCACGAACATTGTTAACGTTCAGCTCAGCGGTACTTTGTGCACGTTTGCACACAGCGGCTTTGGACTGCACAGCAGCCTTGTGAGAACCTGCCTTTTTGCAGACTTTGCAGTCTTCAGCAAAAGCAGTCCCCGACAAAGCTGAGAAGAGGAAAGCCACTAATACTAATTTGCTAAAAATATTATTCATATCAAATTTTTATTTTTCCCGTTGGAATATTAGAAGTTGTAAGATAATGAAAGTCTAAAGCTACGGGGGCTAGTGTATCTCCAATCATTCATTAAGTTGATGGTATAGAGATCGCGGAAAGACTGAGGATCAAGATAGTTGTTGATAACAGTCTGAGTCTCGGGATCGGTCAGATAGCCATCATCATCGGGGTTACCAGAGACATCATGCACCGAAGAAATACCGCGAATGTTGAAGATGTTATTAATGGTGAGAGCAACAGTAAGCATATTGGTGTGGGAACCAACCTTGATGGGGAAGGCCTTATCAACAACAACGTCGCAGAAGAACAACCAAGGCAGGCGAGCACCATAATAGCTACCTACGATGGTGTGCTGGTTATGAGAGAAGGCCTTGGTGTAAGGACGGCCAGACTGTGCGACAGCCATGACATCGACACCGAAGTTTTCAAGCCAGCAGATTTCCTGTTTGCGTTCTTCGCCAGTAGTCTTGTCTTTGATAATACGAGTGCTACGAGGACCATTGTAGTTCTTACCGCTACCAAGACGATAGTCGAAGTTGAGTTTGAACTCATGACGACGGTCATCATAGATAGGATTGAGCATCTTAAGAGTGGTGTAGCCCTCCTTGATAAGCTCAGTCATAGTGGTCTGAGGCAGACCGGTACCCTCGGCATACTGCAGAGTGTAGTTAGCAGAGATGCGGACGTTCTTGGACTGACGCATGTCGTAACCAACAGTAAGACCCTTGGTGGTTTTGAAATCAAGGTTATCGACGGAGTAGTAATTCTGGTTAGGATCTGCACCAGCGTACTGGACAATCTGGATGAGGTCGCGAGTCTCCTTGTAATAAGCACTGATGCTAAGAGCACTGGTCTTATTAAGAGCCTGCTGGAAGCCGAGTTCATAGTTGGTATTGCGTTCGGGCTTCAGGTTAGGATTGGTGACCATGTTGACCTGAGACATGTAGAGATAGCTGAAGTAGTTAGCCTGCCAGTTGCTAGAAGGACGACGAGCGATAATGTCGTAGTTAGCCTTGAACTGTGCATTCTCACCAACAGGGAAAGAGAATGCGATACGGGGCATTACAACAACCTGGGGTTTGTAGTCTTCAAAGGCTTCGGTTCCAACAGTGTTGTTGGCAGCAGCTCTGCGACCATTCTCAGTACGATAAGGAGTAGGCTTACCGGAAATACCTGCGATGGAAGTGGGCGAAGAAAGTTCGACACCATTGACATCATACCAAGTAGAACCATTACGATAACCATAGATGGTAGGATTATCAGCATCGGCAGCATCAACATAAACGGTCCAGTCATCACCAGCACCAACATAGATGTCGCCCTGATAAGCAGCCTTGCCAGCCTTCAAGTCACCAACATTGTAGGACTCATAGAGCAGGTAAGGATCTTTAAGAACATACTGGTTAGCATCGAAAATGTCGACACGGACACCGACATTGAAGATAAGGTCGTTGAGATAGAACTGATCCTGGATGTAGCCAGCCATGTAGGTAGGAGTGAATTCGGGGAGATAACGATACTTAGCATTGCTGGGCGAGAAGAAGTCTTTCAAGCTCCAGTTGCTGCTACTGTATTTCTTACCGGTATGGTCGTAACCATAGTAAGAAACGAGGGTGTTACCATTGTTGAAAAGCTCGTCGGAGGAGAACATGTCAAGACCACCAGCCTTAACATAATCTTCAGGACGATAGCGATCGATATCCATATAGGTACGTTCGCCATCATAGTTGCCAGACCAGCCTAAATAATCGCGCATTGCAGCATCGAAATAGGACTGAGCGTCGCCGTTGTAAAGGCGATCATAGTCAACAAAGAGGGTGGAACCTTCCCAACGATAATTGGGAGAGTTGTAATCCAACTGAGAGATGTGGACATTGGCATTCTGACGCATGATGGTCCAAAGGCTGGTAGCACCAAGCTGGTAAGCAGACTCAGCCAAACGGTCGTACTGGAAACCGATTTCAATCTGATGTTTCTTGATTTCGGCAACAGCCTTAGCAGCCACATAGATAGCGTCGCGCTGAGAATAGCTGAAACCAGTACCCTGAACACCGACGTTGTTGATCAGACCATAGATATCGGAAGGAGTGTCACCATTGGCAAGACCCTTGAAGTAACGAAGATTGTCAATGTTGGTGAGAGCACCGCTAACTTCAGGAATGCTGAGGAGCTGGAGGTTGTAGTTGGCATAAATCTGGTTGCCAGCATAGGGCTGATAAGAATCCCAGTTGATGACATCCATCCAGCTGTTCTGCACCATGGCAGCACGGCTGATACCATTATAGTTGAAAGAGGGGTTGAGTTCGTAGGTACGCTGCTGCTCGGTCTCAAGATAGCCATTGTAGCCATATTTGAAGACATCATCGAGAGAGCCGCCAAAGACCTCATTGTAAGAATGACTCTTGGTACGGTTGAACATACCAACGATGTTGTACATGACATTGGTGACAGCCTTAGCCTGTTTGCTAGTACCATCGGTGTTATTAGCATCGGACTCTTCGGCATCGGGGAAACGCTGAGTGAAGTCAACAGTAACATCCCAGTTGGTGTAATGAGTTACCTGATTAGCACTACGGGACATGTTAAGAGTATTCAAGGAGTTGGAGGGAGCGTGCTGATAGTCGAAAGTACCGGTAACGGCAAGAGTTGCATAATCGGTAAAACGAACATCGAAAGCCAATACACCATTGAAGGTATAGAGGTTGGTATTGGGGACGCGGCTCTTATCACCACCAAAGAACTTTGCATTGGGGCGAGTGAGCTCAACGAAATCATCCATGTAAAGACCAGTTTCTGCAGAGTAGTTGACAGAACCGGTTACAGGATCGTAGCTGATAGGAGCTTGCTCATACTGACGGACGAGTTCATCGTTGACAACGAGATAGCGACGGTCACGAGGACGCCAGAAACCGTTGTTTCTGTAGATGCCCTGAGCAGTCAGACGGAAACCAACCAAAGTCTGGTCACCAGTCTTAGCACCGCTTTCATCATAAATGCCTTTTTTGAAAACGGGACCGGTCAGATAAGCATACAGACGGTTGTAGTAGTTGGAATTGAGGATAGCGTCATAGCTGAGAACGCCCTTGAACTGACTCGTTGGGGGCTTGAGGGTAATGATCTTGGTACCACCGATAGCTTCACCAATGGAAGCAGGAGTACCACCAAGGATAACCTGAATCTCGGCGATTGCCTCTTTAGGAACGTTAACGCTGGTACGCTTACGCACACCACCAGTCATAGTGACCATACCGTCCTCACCGCGGGCAGAACTGGTACCACCATCGTTGTAACCGACACCACCAACAGCGGCGACGATGTTATCAACGGATTGACCAGGCATGTGAGCGATATCCTCACTGGACATACGTTGACCGGTTTCAGCAGATCCGATATCGATAATGGGGTTCTTGGTCTCTTTAATCTCGATCTGATCCAGCGTTTTGGACGCTGTAGTCATTTCGATGTTACAGGGAGAGATACCGGAAGCCTTTACGTTAAAACCTTCACGAGTGTAGGTGTTATAACCAACACAGGAAACCTGAATGTCGTACTGACCAACAGGTAAGGGTTTAATCGTAAAATTACCATCGATGTCTGTCTGCGTACCCTTGATTTGTTTTCCGTCTTGCTTAGCAACGACGTTGGCAAAAGGCACAGGCTCTTTTGTCTTCGGATCGGTGACGGTACCTTTGATAGTACCCTGTGCGAGGACGAAATTCGCCATCAGCAACAGACCGATTGTCATTAGTACTTTTCTAAACATACTCATTTAGGTATTATTACTATAAATAGATGAATTAATTATCTTGTGAAGGCACCTCGGAGAGGTACTTGTTGTTAAGAATTGTCTGATAGATAACAGCCTGGCGGAGGTCAAATCTGAAATCATCATCAGCTTCGACATCAATAGTCTCGGCAGACTCGGTCTCATTGACGACCTCGGCAGACTCTTGTGCCATATTCGGCACAGCCTCTTCGTCGGAAGCACTCTCGTCGAAAGGATAAGCATCCATCCACTGATATTCCTCTTCTGCGGCAGGCTCGGGTTCTGTTTCGCCCATAAACTCGTCAAAGAGTGACTCGAAAGCACTCTTTTGCGACGAAGTTTCACGGCTAGCAGAAGTGGAGGAGTCCTCCAGGTTGGCGGCCTTGTTCGCCGAAGTTTTGAGGAACTTGGCGCCAACCCAGAGAATCACTGCCACAATGAATAGGAATGTTTTCACGAGATTATATCAGCTAATTCCTATAGGAAGTTTATGCATTAAGTTGTTTTTTCTCTTTGCGGGAAATCTCGTAAACCACAGCGCAAGCGATGCAGACAGAGGAGAACATACCAACAAGAACACCAATAAGGATTGCAAACACGAAACCACGGATGACCTCACCGCCGAAGATGAACATCATGAGGAGGGTGAAGAAAGTGGTGCCGCTGGTGTTGATGGTACGAGCCAGAGTGGAGTTGATAGCATCGTTCATCTGCTGGATGAGTTCGCGCTTGGGATAGAGTTTGCGATTCTCACGTACACGGTCGAAGATAACCACAGTTGCGTTGATGGAGTAACCAATGATGGTCAGGATAGCAGCGATGAACGACTGGTCGACATCAAGGTTGAAAGGAAGGAGACCATGAAGGAGAGCAAAGATACCGATAACCAGGATGGTATCGTGTGCCAGAGCTACAACACTACCGACACCGAAGCGCCAGCTGCGGAAACGGAGGCCAATGTAGACGAACATAACGAGCAGACCGCCGATAACAGCCAAGATAGCGTTGCGGACGAGGTCGTTTGCAATGGTAGCACCAACTTGCTCAGACTGGATAATACCGAGAGGATTGTTCTCTGCGCTGCGGAAGTCTTCTTCAGAAATCTCGTTAGCGAAGAACTG
Source organism: Bacteroidales bacterium (assembly GCA_045597945.1). GTDB lineage: Bacteria > Bacteroidota > Bacteroidia > Bacteroidales > P3 > Colimorpha. Next base: position 31,165 of record JAZLLD010000010.1, on the reverse strand, counting down.
CTTGGTACCAGCATAAAGCTTGCCCAGGATTTCGTTGTTGACCTGCTCGCCGTCTTCGGAAACTTTGTACTTGGTGGTGATCTTCAGCTGAGAGGTGGGACCGTAGGTCTTGACCTCAGGAGCATCACCGAATTCAGCGTCGAGAGCGGAACGGACGTCAACAGCATTGACGGGCTGGTCGAAGCGAACGACGAAAGTACGGCCACCGGTGAAGTCGATACCACGGCTGAGACCGCGAGCGAAGATACCGATGAGGCAGATAGCGATAGCGACACAACCAATAATGTAGAAGGTTTTGCGTTTGCCGATGAAGTCAACTTTAGCATTGCGCATGAAGTTCTCGGAGAAGGGGAAGGAGAAGTTAAGGGTCTTCTTGTGGTTCAGCATCCAGTCAATGCAGATGCGAGTGATGAAGATCGAGGTGAAGAGAGAGGTAACGATACCGATGCAGAGGGTTACTGCGAAACCCTGGACAGGACCGGAACCGAACATGATGAGCACGAGACCCAGGAGGAAGGTGGTCACCTGACCGTCGATGATAGCGGAGTAGGCGTTGCTGAAACCAGCGGTGATAGCATTAGCCATGCTGGTGCCATTGCGGAGTTCTTCTTTGATACGCTCGTAGATGATGACGTTACCGTCAACAGCCATTGCAAGGGTAAGCACGATACCTGCGATACCAGGCATGGTGAGAACTGCGCCAACGGAGGCGAGGACACCCATCAGGAGGAAGATGTTTGTGATAAGAGCGATGACCGAAACCCAACCGCCACGGTTGTAGAATACGACCATATAAATAAGTACAATAATAAAAGCAAGGATGAAAGAGATGAGACCTCTGTTGATAGACTCCTGACCGAGGGAAGGACCTACGACGGCTTCCTGAACGATGATGGCGGGAGCGGGGAGTTTACCAGACTTGAGAATGTTTGCAAGGTCCTTAGCCTCTTCAAGGGTGAAGTCACCGGTGATGGAGGAGCGGCCGCCTGCGATTTCGCCATTGACCACGGGAGCAGAGTAAACGAGGTCGTCAAGAACGATAGCGATGCAGTTACCAACGTTTTCGCCAGTGATGCGCTTCCAATCGCGTGCGCCCTCATTATTCATAGTCATAGAAATCTCGTTGCCACCGGACTGACTGAAGTCCTGACGAGCGTCGGTGATAACACCACCGTCGAGCAGAGCAACACCTTCGCGGGTGCTGATGCGGATAGCATAGAGCTGATAGATGTCGGAACCTTCCTGAACAGGCTTAGCAGCCCAGAGGAATTTAACGGTGCGAGCGTCGATGACTTTCTTATCGAAAGCAGTCTGAATCATGCGGCTGATAGCGTCACGATTCTTAGCCTGAGCATAACCCACAACAGGGCCACGGAGAAGGCCGCCATTCTCGCTGACGTTGGGCATCAGCATGTCGGGGTTGAAAAGAGGATGGCTCTTGGAGAGCTCGCTGAGATTGTTCTCGGCAACCTGGGTGTTGTCGGTGGCGAGAGCGTCCAGCAAGGAGTCGCCCTCAGCAGCCTGAGCAGCGGTAGTGTCTTCAACAACAGCGGCGGAAGCCTTAGCCTCGGTGCCACCGATAGAAGCGATATATTTGTCAGCCTTGTCAAGCATTGCATAAGCCTCGGCATTGTCGTAGGTCAGCCAGAATTCGAGCTGGGCAGTACCCTGGAGGAGTTTGCGCACACGCTGAGGATCCTTTACGCCAGGAAGCTCAACAAGGATACGCTCGGAAGCACGCAACTGCTGGATGGTGGGCTGAGCAACACCAAATTTGTCGATACGCTGACGAAGAATCTCGTAAGTGCGGTCATAAGCGCTAGCAGCTTCTTCCTTAACAACCTTGATAACAGCGTCATTGTCGTCATTCAGCTTGATACGGTCGCGAAGTTGGGTGTTAAAATAAGAAGCCAACTGAACGTTAGGATTGATATGGCGGATTGCATCGTAGAAAAGAGAGACGAAGTCACGATTGGTGGTCTTCTTCTGATTTGCAACAGCCATTTCAATAGCCTGGTTGAAGACGGAATCCTCAGTGTGGCCAGCGAGAGCGCGAACGACGTCGACAGTGCTGACTTCGAGCATTACGTTCATACCACCCTTCAGGTCGAGGCCGAGATTGATTTCACGAGCCTGGCACTGACGATAGGTGTAACCGAGGTAAACTTTTTCGCTTGCCATGGAGTCGAGATATGCTGCCTCGCGGTCGACCAAAAGGGAGTCGGTCAAGGTCTGGGCATACACCTCGCTGCCATTAGCTTTAGCGCTAATCAAATTTTGAGTTGCTTGGTTCTGTACATAGGCGTCTGCAGCAGATTTTGCATTCTTCTCAATTCTGCTTGTAACAAAAGTAAACGACAATTGATACAAACAGACTAAGACAAATGCCCATGTAAGAAATTTGATAAGTCCTTTGTTCTGCATGTTTTATGTATTTAGTTTATTTTTAATTTTGCGTATTTTTAATAGTGCAAAGATAAGAAAAAATATCGACACTACAACATTTTCTTTGATTTTTTTTTTGATATATAAATAAAAGGGGGCACAAAGTTGCCCAAGTTAGGTGCTCGTAAAGGCACTTTCCAGCCACCTTCACAAGGGCAAAAATCGGTTGGCGGAATGGCCGTAATACTGGATGCCAAAAAGCAGAATCAGCCAAGGAATTTTAACATAAAAAAATGCCAAGTCGGCCACCAAAACAGCAACTCCCAAACCCCACTTCAGACCCCATTTTGCCCGCTCCCAGCCGAGCGGACCTTCAGCGAAGGTAAAGCGAAGGAAAGGCGAAGCCATAGAGAAGGCGTAAAATTGCCCCATGAAAAGTTAAAAAATCCGTCTCCGCAAATCCCAAGATTTTAACAAAAAAAGTTTGAAAAAAAAATGTGAATGATTGAGAAAATTTCATTATCTTTGCGTCATAGAAAAAGCCAATCGAGAAATCGTATATTCACACACAAAACACTATACTGAAACAACTTACACCACTTCTACCCTTCCTGCGTTCAACACACAATAAATTGCATTCGGCAACTCAAAAGCAACAAAACACCATGGCAAACAATTCAGACATAGAAGACCTGAAAAGTATACCCATCACCCAATGGGCCGAAGAAGACCGACCCCGCGAAAAGATGGTGACACACGGGAAAAAAGCACTTACCGACAGAGAGCTTATCGCAATACTTCTGCGCACTGGCGTCAAAGGTTTTAGTGCCATTGACCTGGCTCAGAAAATCCTGGCCGACAACCAGAACCGCCTCACTGAAGTCGGGCGACTGGAAGTGAACGACCTGACCTCCCGATACAAGGGCATGGGAATGGCCAAAGCCGTGACTATCCTTGCCGCACTAGAGCTCGGCAACCGAATGCTCACCGAATTCAAAGAGAGCAAAGACCTGATAATCAAAAACAGTGCCGACTTCTTCTACTATATTGCGCCGCAAATCATCGACCTCCCGAATGAGGAATTCTGGGCCGTATTTCTGAACCAGCGTAACAAGATGGTTTGGAAACAACGTATTGGTGTCGGCGGACTTACGCAGACAACCGTGGACATAAGAATTATCTTCAAAAGTGCCCTCGAGCATAACGCAGTGTCTATAGCCGTTGCCCACAACCATCCCTCAGGGTACCTTGACCCGAGCAAAGCAGACAAAGAACTGACCAAGCGTATTTCCGAAGCCGGTAATACGCTTCAAATCAAGTTAATGGACCACCTTGTAGTCGGCATCACTCCCGAAGGGAAGCAGGACTATTTCAGCTTTGCAGAGAACGGTCTTTTGTAATCTCTACCGTCACAGAATCCAGCTGGCCGCCCAGCGGAGGATTCATTTTCGACACTTTGACACTAACACTTTCAATGGCAGGATATTCGTTCAGAATAGCTTGCGCAATTCTATCGCCCACATGTTCCAACAAGTGCGAAGGAATCATCATCTCACGTTTGACCGTGCGATAGACGTCCAAATAGCTGACCGTATCGGCAATATCATCTGAGCGCTGCGCACGAGACGTATTGGTCTCGAACGCAACGTCCACGATGAAATATGTACCAATCTTCTGTTCCTCTGCGAAGCAACCATGGAATGCGTAGAAACGCATCCCATTAAGCGTGATACAACTCATAGAATCAGCCGATTATACGATTGCATCAAACTGCTTGAGGAAGCGAAGGTCGTTCTCAAAATAGAGACGAAGGTCGCGAATCTGATACTTGAGCATAGCCATGCGCTCTACACCCATGCCAAGTGCAAAACCGGTGTAGACATTGGGGTCGATACCGCAGGCTTTAAGTACGTTGGGGTCAACCATACCGCAGCCCAGAATTTCCAGCCAACCGGTACCCTTGCAAATATTGCAGCCCTTACCGCCACAAACGCTGCAAGAAATATCCATCTCGGCAGAAGGTTCTGTGAATGGGAAATACGAGGGACGCAGGCGGATCTGAGTCTGCTCGCCAAACATTTCCTTGGCAAAATAGAGCAGGGTCTGCTTGAGGTCGGCAAAGGAAACATTTTTGTCGACATACAGAGCCTCAACCTGATGGAAGATGCAGTGTGCACGAGCGCTGATAGCCTCGTTGCGGAACACTCGGCCAGGAGCGATAATGCGGATAGGAGGCTGGTTTTTCTCCATCACACGCACCTGCACCGAAGAAGTGTGAGTACGCAAAGCCACTTCCTGCTTTCCTTCCTCCTTTTCAACAAAGAACGTATCCTGCATATCGCGAGCAGGATGGTCCGGGGGGAAGTTCAATGCGGAAAACAGATGCCAATCATCCTCAATCTCAACCGACTCGGCCACAGTGAAGCCGATACGCGAAAAGATCTCGGTGATTTCATTCATCACAACCGACAGCACATGGCGGCTGCCCAACTGAGCGAAATCGGCCGGCATGGTCAAGTCGTGAGCTTGCTCTTCCGACTCATGTTCTTCAACAAAAGACTTAAACTCTTCAATCTTGTCCATGGCAGCCACCTTCAACAAGTTGAGTACCTTGCCCAAATCTTTCTTTTCCTCATTTGGCACAGCCTTAAACTGCTCAAAGAGGTCGCTGATGATACCTTTTTTGCCCAAATACTTCACGCGGAACTGTTCTACTTCCGCAGCACGATCTTGGAACTTTTCAATCTGAGTAGCCTGAATATCTTCGATATAGGCTTGAATCTTGTCTTTTAACGAATTCATTTCTCTATAATAGTCTTTTCGTTATTACATATCAATAGATGAACCTGAGATGGTGCATCAAAAAGTTATTCTTTCCATTTCTTGAGGATGGTCATCTTCATTTTCACATCCTCAAGCGGACGATTCATATAGTCGCCCTGAGCTTCGGCAATCTTATCGATAACTTCCAATCCATCAACCACTTCGCCGAACACCGTATAGTCGCCATCCAAGAAAGGAGTGCCGCCAATGGTGGCATACACCTCGGCCTGCTCTTTGGTAAACGACTTGCCCATGCGCTGCTCAACCAGTTTCAAGCGGTCGGCATTCCAAGTCTCGCCCTGAACAATATAGAATTGGCAAGACGAAGACTCCTTGTTGGGGTTCACATCATCGCCTTGGCGGGCAGCGGCAAGCGCACCCTTTTTGTGGAAAAGTTCAGGCACAAATTCAGCCGGAACCGTGTAGCCCAGACCTCCGTCGCCCAGCATCTGGCCAGGCTTTGCATTGCGCGAATTGGGGTCGCCACCCTGGATCATGAAATTTTTAATCACACGATGAAAAAGTAGGTCGTTATACGTGCCGTCTTTTACCAACTTTAGGAAATTATCCCGGTGATTTGGGGTTTCATTATACAATTTTACCACCATATCACCCATCGAGGTCTCAATTTTAACATAGTAGACCTTTTCTCCACCTTTCTTCTGTTTTTCAGTATTTTGCGCAAAAACGCAACCTAAAAAAGATAGAAAAACTAATAAAAAACAAATTTTTTTTGTCTTCATACCACGAATTTTTATTATCTTTGCATTTGCAAAATTAGTCAAAAAAATTCATATAATCACAAAAATAAACGATTTTTTATGAAGAAAAAAAGCTTGCTTTTAATCGGCACACTGTTAATCAGCGCATTATCCACCATGCTTTTTGTCTCCTGCGACAAGGACACATGGTGCTACATCGACGTCACTGTTCTTGATTCCAAGAACGAGAATAAACCCGCTGGCGGTGCTTGGGTCAAAATTCAGTATGTAAAAGAAAACGAAGCCGACCCCTATAACCCCATCACCGGCACCATCGCCGACACCGGCCAGTGCGATGCCTCTGGCGTATACAGAACCAAATTCGCCGCTCCTGCCATCTTCACTATCTTGGCCCGCGTTGACGAACCCGACACCCTCAACCACAAATCCTACTATCGCGAAGGTGAAAAATCCATCCGCCTGAAGGAAGGTGAGACAGTCACTGCAACCGTTAAGATCACCGGCGAGAAGACCCCCGGCCGCGCCGACTTCCGCCCTGTTGGTAGCAAATAAACCATCACAATAAGGTAAATCCAGTTTATTCCGCGCACTCAATGCGTGCCCGAATATACTGGATTTTTCTTTTATCCATAACAAAATATGACAACAAAATTCACCCCGACTGACCTTCAGCAAATCGAAGCATTGGGTCTATCTGAAAGTGCCGTCCTACAACAGATTGAGAACTTCCGCAAGGGTTTCCCAAAAACCATTCTTATCGATGCGGCCACCGTGGAGAATGGTGGCATACTGCGCCTTGGAGACAAAGAGATAGAGCGCTATTCCAACTTCTACCAGAAAGCATCCAAGGGCAAGAAGATCCTGAAATTCGTACCGGCTTCAGGCGCTGCAACACGCATGTTCAAAGACCTCTACGCTTTCACCGCCACCTATTTTGGCATCGATTATAAGATAGAAAAAGAACACCCCACCGTCAAAGAATTCCTTGAAAAGATCCGTTCTTTTGCATTCTTCGACGACCTGGTGGCCTGCATGGCCAAATCTCACGCCGATTTTGGCGACTACATGGATCGCGGCGATTTTGCCACAGTCATTAATTTCCTGCTCAAAGACCAATACATGGGCTACGGCAACCTTCCCAAAGGCTTGCTGAAATTCCACCGATACGGCCACACCCAGCGCACTCCATTAGAGGAGCACATTGTGGAAGGCGCAGAATACGCCAAACAGAGCGACAATGTAGTCAACATCCACTTCACCGTATCCCCCGAGCACAAAGCACTCTTCCGCAAAAAAGTATCGCAGGTGAAGACATACTTTGAGACTGCCTTCAATGTCAAACTTCACATCACTTTTTCCGAGCAGAAGCACTACACCGACATCATCGCCGTCAACGAGCAGAACGACCCCATCCGCGATGAAGAGGGTCGCCTTGTGTTCCGCCCCGGCGGCCACGGCGCACTGATAGAGAATCTCAACGAGCAGCGTGCCGACATCATTTTTGTGAAGAATATCGACAACGTGGTGCCCGACTGGATGAAGCACACCACTATTATTTATAAGAAAGTTCTTGCCGGCCTACTACTCCACCTCCAAGATCAGGCCTTCAAACACCTTCGCCAACTCGACAAAGGAGCCTCCCCATCCCAGATCAAGTCCATCGAGAAATTTGCCCAGGACGAGCTGCGCCTAGTATTGCCGGAGGACTACCCCACCCTTAGCCATGAGGACAAAGCACAATTGCTTCACAATCTGCTCAACCGTCCCATGCGTATATGTGGCATGGTGAAAAACCAGGGAGAGCCCGGCGGAGGCCCGTTCATCACCCAAAACACCCAGGGCAAGAAAAGCCTACAGATTGTGGAAACCGCCCAAATCAACCGCAAAGACCCCTCACAGGAAGCCATCCTTTCGGGAGCGACCCACTTCAATCCAGTGGATCTCGTCTGTGCCACCAAGAACTACCGCGGCCGCTATTTCGATTTGCGCCAGTTTGTCGATCCTGAGACCGGCTTCATCAGCAAGAAAAGCAAAGGCGCCACTGTGCTGAAATCGCAAGAACTTCCCGGTCTGTGGAATGGCGCCATGGCCAATTGGACCACACTTTTCGTCGAAGTACCTCTGGCTACGTTCAATCCAGTGAAAACTGTAAACGACCTACTTCGCAAAGAACATCTCGAAGGATAAGCCCACTTAGAATCATTCATAAAAAAATGTCCGACAACATCAAGATGTCGGACATTTTTCTATTTCAATTATTATTCATATAAAATATAGACGGCTTGCTCATGTTCCAGGCTCAAGGTGTTGCCTTTCTGTTTCAAGTGCATATAATGATTGGTTTCTGGTGCACTGTGACGCAAAAATAGTTCCACGTTACCCCTATCGTCTTGAGCAATCAGCAGAACGGAAGGAATCCCGTAAGCGCCATCGTCATCAACATTCCACAAAGAACCTTCTTCAAGATTATAATCAGACCCAACAACTTGTGTTTCAACCCAAGAACAGACGGGGTCACCATCAATCACCCAAGAAATCACCACCATGGCTTCACGCCTTGTGATTTCGAACTCGGTGACCGCAACTTGTTGTTCTCGACCATCATCACTGACTTTTGCAGCCTGATAAGAATATCTAACCTTGCGCCCATAATTACGCTGCATCTGACTGACAAATTCAGAAGACATACTCACTTCCGCCTCTCCATAGCACCAACGACTGAATGAAGGGAAATGGTGTGTGGATACATAATTATTATCTAGGATAACAACATCCTGTTCAGGAGAAGCATACCCACTGAACATAGCATTCACTTGCGACGGCTTACGCAACTGAAAGTTAGCCGACCGCACCCGGTTCAAATTAGCGCAATAACACTCCATAGCATTTTCATCATCCGCATTGCTAAAGCCCAAATACTTAATGCCGTTGTGCCTATTCTTGAAAAAAGCCCATGTATAGGCTTCGTAGTATCTATCTTTCTCTGAAGTAGGATGTATAAAGAACTGCCTGTCGGCCTTATCCTGAGATGGTTTTGTATACGCAAAAATGGGAGGCAGCGAAGACTGATATTCGCTCATTCCTATGCAATTCATGAAAGCACGCGCCTCAATCAGCACATCAGGGTTCTTACAATAGCAACTTTTTAATTGCGTATTGCCGCTGAAAGCATCCGTACCAATAATGGTGACTGAAGCCGGGAGAGTCACTCCTGACAAGAATTTTGATTCGGGGGCATCAACATCACGCATCATTGCATAACGCCGCACCGCAGTGACAAGATAGGTCACTCCTTGATATCGCACACCTTCTGGAATTACTACATCGCCAATGTATTCCCCTCCTTGAGTTACACCTAGCGCATCACCATCGTCATTGTGCATCAAACTATACAGATAGCCTTTCTCGTCACATAATATTAAAGTGTCACCATTTTGATAATGAAGCTTTCCTTCAACAATTTGCGCATGCGCGACAATCGACAGTACTATGCCGAACAACAAAAGTAACAGCTTTTTCATTCCTCATTTTTTTGAGTAGCCCGGCTTTCAAAGCCAAGTAAACTAAGAAATAACGAAGATATTAGAACCGGCCGTGTGATCCTCCGCCGCCAAAACTGCCGCCGCCGAAACCACCAAAGCCACCGCCGAAGCCCCCGCCACCAAAGCCTCCTCGGGGCAAACCGCCCCAAAAAATCGGTCCGGCATAGCTCCTTCCTTTTCTGCGGTCATCGCCATCGCTTGAAAAATGGTCGCCGTCATTATTATTGGGGTGATTCTTATTGTAAATCGTAGCCACGATAAACACAATGACAATCAGCAGCAAAACCACGGCAAATGCAAAGAAAACAGCACGCCTGTCATCCGATTTGTATTTCTCAAAGCTGTATTCTCCACGGCAAACCGGCTCAATAATATCCAGCGCAGCAACCAAGGCCTCATAGTATCGGCCTTCCGACAACTCAGGCACCATCTTTTCAGTGATAATCCTATTGCAGAACACATCTGGCAACGCACCTTCCAAGCCATAGCCCGGCAATATGGCCACATCGCCATAATCGTCCTCGCCAGTCTTGGACTTTATCAGAATGACAACGCCATTCTTCAAATCCTTCTGTCCCACACCCCAAGTGGTGCCGATCCTCGTACCCACATCCATGATTTCTTCATCATGCAATGTAGGCGTAATGACCACAAGAATCTGGTTAGAAGTACTGTCGTCGAATGCTACAAGCCTTTTCTCCAAAGCATACATTTCGCTCGGCAACAGCACTTTGCTATAATCATTCACCAACTGGTTGGTTGGCTCTGGACACCAGCGAGCTTGTGCGCTACTCAATCCTGAGTAGCACAACAAGACCGCCAATATAATATATGATATTATCCTTTTCAATTCAGATTAGAAATTGAAATTAATGTCAACAGGCTCGTCACTTCCCTCAGGAGCCTTGAAATAGCCCTTCTTCTCAAAGCCACAGAGGCTGGCAATGATATTGTTGGGGAAAACGCGCAGTTTTTTGTTAAATTCAGCCACCTGCTCGTTGAAGCGACCGCGCTCGGTAGCGATGCGGTTTTCACAGCCTTCAATCTGCACCTGCAAATCCTGGAATCCCTTGGTAGCGGTGAGTTCAGGATAGCGCTCAACGACAACATTCATCGAACGAGTGAGTGCGCTACTCAGTTGGTCCTGAGCCTTCTGGAACTTAGCCAGGTTCTCTTCTGTCAGGTTGTTAGCGTCCACCTGCACCGAGCCAGCCTTGGCACGGGCTTCAATCACTTCGGTAAGGGTGCCCTTCTCATAATTTGCGGCTCCCTCTACCACCTTCACTACCTGGTTGATCAAGTCGGAACGACGCTTATAGACGTTCTCTACCTGAGCCCAAGACTCCGACACGTTTTCTTCACTGATAACAAGCTTGTTTCTAACGCCAATGCCCCAAATAAAGGCAACAACGACAATACCGATAACGGCAATAATGGATAAGGTCGATTTTTTCATGGTATGATAGTTTGTATTTTTGTGCAATAACGGAATTAGTTGTTAAATATTGCGTCGCGTGCCAGATAAAGTGGCATACAAAGCAAAAAAAGACCACACCTTGGGTGTAGCCTTATTTCTTTAATCAGAAAGTACCGAAATTACTCAGCGTTGATAACAGCTTTGTGAACGGCATTCCAACCAGCAGCATTGATACCCCAGTTGTTGGTGGAGTTCTTGTTACCGTTGACTCTTACCTTTCTTCTCTTAACTTTTTTGTTAGCATTGATACCCATGACTCAATTATTTTTTATATTTAACTTCTTGATTTATTGAGCGTAATTCGAATAAAACACCCGAAAAACGTTCTGCAAAATTACAACTATTTTCTGACATACGCAAATTTTTTTTCTTTTTCCGCATTTTCCACCCTATTTCTGTTCCGAAAAACGCCACACAATCGACCCATGCGCAGGCAGAATTACCACATAAGTATCCTTACCTGCCGACACACCGGTTTCCTCATCGCCAGTCAGCAAATCGACACTCTTGTACCGCACATCATGGCGCAGTGCGCCGAAATCCTTCAAACGCACTTCCACCTCTCTGGCCTCATCCCGCAAGTTGGTGGCCGAAATAGCCACATCGCCATTGGCCAAGTCTTTCATCAGCATCAGATTTTCCTCATCAAAAACCACAGTCTCAGCAGCCTGGCCCAAAGGGTCTTGGTCCAAGGCAATGATTTCAGGATTGGTTATCAGCTGCAAATCCAAAGCATAATATGGATTGTACAGCTTCTCATTCAGCCGGCTGCGGCCGTCATACAATGTGGTGATATCAAAGCAAAGGGTCAGCGGACTGCTCCACATACTCCACAGAATCATCTGAGTACGGTATTCACTCTGGGTCATGCCCTCGCTGTTTGTTCCAGCGTTAGAACTCTTGCCAGAACCATGCAGTCCACACATCATCATATCGGCATCATTGAATCTGTTAATGCCGGAATACTGCCAGATGTTGGTCATTATCTTGATATTATCCAGCACACCGCCTTTGTAAGTTGGATTTTCCCAGCAGTCGCGGGTGTCCGGGGTCGACCGCCAGCACTGGCCGCCAGCCTCAGCGCCCCATTTCCATGGCTCTCGCTCACCCCACTCACAGAGATAGTACACAAAATCACGCGGCATCACGCCTTTCAAGGCATCCGCCATCGCACGGTAGGTCTGCATAGCCACTTCGCTGCTAGTGCCCGCATTATTACAATAATCATATTTTAAAAGATCAAAGCCCCAGTTAGCAAACTGCCTGGCATCAGCCTCCTCAAAGCCCAGACTTCCCGGCTGGCCGCCAGAGCAAGTGCGCGTGCCTCCATCGCTGTACACACCGAACCTCAGTCCTTTGCCATGCACGTAGTCAGCCAACGACTTCATACCGTGGGGGAATTTCTGCGCATTGTACTGCAGATTGCCCTCAGCGCCCCGCTCCGATTCAGCCCACAAATCATCCAGACACAAATAGTTATATCCAGCCTTAGCCAAACCGAGCTCCGCCATGGCGTCAGCCAATTGCCGCACTAACGTGTCGGAAATGTCGCCTTCAAAAATATTCCAGGTCAGCAGTCCCATGAATGGTCTCGGCATAGCCAATCCAGCATCAACCTGCAGATTAATGCCGAACCGAGCTTCCTCGCCATTATAACGTGCAACAACTTGGTACTCAAATATGCCGGACTCTTCTACCACACCTTCCACCAATCGTCTTTCGGCATTCCACGCCAAGCCTTTCGGCAGATTCACTGCAAGCACTTCGGCATCTGGTTGCGTCAACCTAATTTTATGCATAAACCGCTCACCCGGAATGGCATACACATGGTCGGCGCAATCCAACTTCACCTGACCGACAGCCACAAAGGCTGCGGCCAAGAACAGAATACTTAAAATCTTCTTTTTCATTTCTTTATCAATCCAGTAGCATCAATTAATAAATCACGGTCAAAAGTCACCTGTTTCAGCCGATCGGCACCTTTAGTCACAAAATAAGGCTTCATCAGACTTTCATCAAAATGGCGGATAAAAGCCGAGCGGATGCGGCTGCACTTCTCATTCACCGAATTACTCGTACAGTCAACCAAATCACATATCGAGCCGCGCATTTTGTCCAGGCTCTCGCGGTTCGACACCAAATGGTACAGTTCCATCAGTTCGTCTTGATAATCCACCAAACCCTTGAACATCAACCCTTCCGGATGACGCAGGAAAAGAAAATAGAGAGCCTTGGGCAAAGACGACATCTTGATTTCCTGCTCCCGATAATCGGTCAGTATGAGGCGAAAATCTTCCGTAATCAGCAAGTGGCTCAACTGAGGAGTTTCAAGCCGCAACAGCTTCGCCAGCCTTTGCTCTGTGTACCCCAGCCGCCTCAGTTTGTTCACCAAGGTCTGCACCTCAGCCTCCAACTGGTAGGCCTCTTCATCGAAGGCAGAATCAGCATCTTGAAGAATTGGCGATTCACACGCAATGCTATCGCACAACAAATCGTACACAGAATGAACCTCTTCCACGATCTTTGGCGAATCCGCCGCACTGCGTGATTTCTGGCAACAACAATATTTTATATCAATGGCCGCATCAAGAGGAACACGACTCTCCAAGCTCCGCACAAAGGCCTCGAAACTATTATCGTCAATCCTATCCGAGATTGCATGGCGCTCAACAATGCGGCCGCTCCAGTCCACCTCCACAAACATAGGCTCGCACAGACCGTCCGGCTCATAGTAGCCGGCGTAGATCTGCATCAATTCATCTAATCCAACTTCGGCAAAACTCTCAAAGTCAGGAAAATGATATCGCAGCAACTCCTCCGACTGCGAATCGCTCAGCAACCGTGGGTAGTACACAAAGCGGTAGCCCGCCAACTCAAGTCGATCCGACATCCACCCATAATTGTCAGCAATAGCCGCATTGGCCTCTGCATCATAACTGGGCTCAACATAAACAATTTCACCTAATATGGCTTTCATCGCTGATAGGTTTTGAGAGTGCAAAATTACAAAATTTCTTTTATTCTTACAAGAAAAAAAGCTCAATTCATTTACAAGAGTTCAGCGCACGACACCTACAACACACTGATTCATATCATATTTCGCATTTACAAGCCTTGCAAATATCAAGAGTGCTTGGAAATAATTCCTACTTTTGCAACCGAAAACAGAATAACAATTAACACAATATCATCATGGAAAACAAGACACAGATTTTCAACCTCATCATCCTCGACAAGAGTGGCTCAATGACTTCCATCCGCAAGGCCGCAGTAGACGGTCTCAACGAAACCATCAATGGCATCCGCAAAGCTCAGTTGAAACACATGGACTGCCAGCAGCACTACCTTACCATCCACACTTTCTGCGGTTGCGAGCAGACCGCCATCTACGATGCCACACCCATTGCCGAGGTCGACAACATCCGGCCCAACAACTACCAGCCTTGTTGCAACACCCCGCTCTACGACGCCATCGGCATGACTCTCAACAAGATGATTGCTCGCACCAAAGAGTTGAAAAACTATGCGGTTGTCGTCACCATCATCACCGACGGCATGGAAAACGCCTCTCATGAGTTCAGCGGCAAGCAGGTGGCCAAGCTGATTTCCGACCAGCGCGAGGAAGGCTGGACTTTTGCCTACATGGGTGCCGACCACGATGTGGAAGCCGTGGCCAGGACAATGAACATCGTCAACACTTTCACTTTCTCCCACGATTCCGAGGGCACAGGTGCTGCCTATCAGAAAGACAACATGTGCCGCGAAGTCCTCTACGACCGAATCAGCTGCTGCCTCAGCCGTGCCGAAGAATCCGACCGCAAAGCCTACATGAAAAATCTCTCCGATAATTTCTACAACGAGATAGATTAGCGCCCTCAGCCCACCCCCAACTCCGCCCAACCCCCGCTCGTTTTACCTTATTTATACCTTATTTATTCTATATTTTTACCTTTATATATAGGATAAATAAGGTATAAATATAGAATAACTATAGAATAAATGACGGGTCGAGGGGGGGAGAAAGGGGGTGGCAGGGGGTCGGCGGAGAAAAATATTTTATTAGTTATTCATATTATTCAATAATTTTGTGTACTTTTGCAAACCCTAATGCACTTATAACACTTTGATATAACGATGAAACACAGGCTATTGACATTGGCTATATGCGTATTGATTGCCACGATATTCGGCAGTTGCAGCAAAAAACCTGAGACAATCAACTGCAAAATCTACTGGCAGCTGTACAATCGCCCAAAATATGTTGGCGAGACAGAAATCGAGAATGCCTTTAAAGAAACATTCTTCGGTTTCTATGAGAAGGTCAACGACAACACCGTGATGGCCCGCAACACCACGCGTAGCGATGTGCGCTCGCTCACACTGAAGCTGGCCTCCATGGCCGACGACAAGATAAACCAACCCATTGACCCTGAAGCCAATAAGACCATCGAAGTCAAGGTGTTCATCGACTATGGCACCTATATTGAAGAGGCTTGGAGCAAAGAATACAGATAATCCGGATTTAGATGATTAGCAATTGGTTGGTTAGATTCCGCTATTGGATTTTGGGGGCAACACTCCTGTTGGCTGCCCTCAGTGGCGTGCTGATGTTCTATGTGAACATCAACACCGATATGACAAAATACCTGCCCAACGACTCGCACATGAGGGCAGGCTTGGATATCATGCAGCAGGAGTTCGGTCTCAGCACCGATATGGCCGGGGCCGATGTGCGCGTGATGACGCAAGGCCAGACCGAGGAGGAGAAGGTGGACATGCGCTACCAGCTCCATCAGCTACCCGAGGTGAACAATGTGAATATCCAGGAGAATGGCAACCACACGCTATATGAGCTCGGTGTAGCTAAGAGTGTGGACCAGATTGCGTTAGGAAAAGACATAACAGAAAATTTCGATAAAGTGGAGGTGGTCGAGACCGCCCAAGACGGCACCACGGCCGATGCCCCCATGCTGATAGGTGCGCTGGCATTGCTGCTCATCGTACTGGCGGCCATGTGCGCTTCCTGGCTCGAGCCAGTGCTGTTTCTTGCCTCCACAGGCATTGCCGTGCTGCTCAATTCTGGCACCAACGCACTGCTACCCAGTGTGTCCATGACCACGCACTCCATTGCAGCCATCCTGCAGCTAGTACTCTCGATGGACTACAGCATCATCCTCATCAACCGCTACCGCCAAGAGCGATCCTCCAACCCCAGTAGTACCGAGGCCATGCAGCTGGCCATACGCCGTGCCGCACCATCCATTCTCAGCAGCGCCCTCACCACAATTGTGGGCCTAATGATGTTGGTGTTCATGAAATTAAAAATTGGTGCAGACCTTGGCATAGTGCTTTCCAAAGGTGTGCTGTTCAGCCTGATATGCAATTTTACCATCCTGCCATCGCTGATTCTTCTTTTCGAAAACGGTATCAACAAGACTCAGAAAAAAGTGCTGTCGCTGCCCACCGAAAGGCTTGCTCGGTTCAGCATGAAATATCGTATTCCCCTGGCAATCTTCTTCTTGTTGCTCATTGGCAGTTCCTACTACCTCCACAACCAGACCCCGATCACGTTCCTCAACGCACAGGAGTCGCACATCAACGAATTCTTCCCTAAGAAGAACCCCGTAGTGCTGATTTACGACAATGCCGATGAAGACCGAGTGGTGGAACTAATCGATTCCATATCAGCACTCCCCGGTGTCGAAATGGCACTCTCCTACCCTTCGCTGATGAAGAAGGAATACACTGCCTCACAGATGGTTGCCGCCATACAGGACATGAGCGCAATGGCCAGTGTTGCCGATTCTTCAGCCCCAGCCCTGCCCACCGACATGCTGTCGGAAGACGTGATGCAACTTGTTTATTATGCCGCCCATGGCAACCAGATTCAGGCCTTGGATTTCAATCAACTAGCCTCCTTCATTCTTGCCCAAGCCAAAGACCCCAAGTCCATCATTGCCAGTCAGATGAGCCCTGACATGAAGCAGAAGATGGCCCTGCTTGAGGACTTCCGCCAATTGGACGACCAGGTGCAAGAAGAACTAACCATGGATAGTGCTGAGACTGAAGTGTTTGAAATGGCCGAGGCTTTCGAAATCGGCATTGAGGATGTTGCCGAGACCCAGCCGCAGGTAGAGAAGCCACAACCTGTTGTTGTCGAGACCAAGGCTGCGCACTATTCTCCATTCAGCGACACGACAAAGATTCGCAAGCAATTGACTTCCGACCAGATGGCATCGTTCCTCGGCATGGATGCCGGCCAGGCCAAGATGGTCTACCGGCTGGCCAAGAATGCCAACAAGACCATGTCGGCACTGCAATTCGTGCACTTCCTCACCGACGACATTCTCAAACGCAAGGCGCTCTCATCCATGATCAGTGCCGACCAACGCCAGCAACTGGTGGCGCTGTGTGCCACCATGGACTCCGCCGAGCATGCCACTCCCAGCCTGACCTCAGCAGAGCCGGCCTCCCCCATTGTCAAAAACGAAGTTGAAGTTCTTCCTGAAATACAGAATAAACCAGCTCAAGCACAACTGATTACAGCTGACACTATCCACGATGAGGTATTCCCTGAATTTGAGAATCCGATGGCTTTGCTTGACGAAATGATGAGTGGCGACAAACGCTACACCGCCCGCGAAATGGCACAAAACTTCAGTGCCATGGGTGAGGATATCGCCCCCGGCCTCATGGAGTTGCTTTACCTCTACTACGGTTGCATGCACCAATACAACGCGCAGTGGACCATGTCGTTAGACGGCATGATTTCTTTCCTTGGCGACACCGTGATGAATGACCCCCGCTTTGCCAGCTTCATCACTGCCGACATGAAGCACGGCTTTGCCGAAGTGAGGGCAACCATCAACGACAAACTCGGCATGATGCGGTCGGAAAACAAATCTATTGCCATGATTATCACTAATCTGCCAACCGAATCCGATAGCACATACGCATTTATTGATAGCCACAAAAAGTTGTGCAACGAGACGCTAAGTCATGAGCATTACTCTATCGGCGAATCTGTGATGCTGGATGAAATGAAAGGCGGTTTCCAACATGAGATGCTGCTGGTCACCATACTCACCATCCTGGCCATTTTTATTATCGTGGCCATTTCTTTCCGCTCGCTACTGATTGCATTACTGCTGGTTGCAACGGTGATGACCGGTGTATTTGTGGATGTGGCCGTCAGTGGTCTGGGGGGCGGAAATTTACTGTACATGGCCTACCTAGTGGTGCAGAGCATACTGATGGGTGCAGCCATCGACTACGGTATTTTGTTCACCAACTATTACCGCGAGAAACGCACCTCCGAAGATGTTCCCACAGCGCTGAAACTGAGCTACAAAGGTTCCATCCACACCATTCTGACATCTGGGCTGATTCTCATCCTTGTGCCTGGTGCCATGGCCGTGCTGGTTTCCGATGCCACCATTGCATCCATTGTCCGATCCATCTCGCTGGGTGCCCTGGCCACTGTACTACTTGTCCTGCTTGTCCTCCCCGGCCTCTTAGCCACCTGCGACAAATTCATCGTCAACCATAAATCTCAGAAAGACAAGCAATAAACCACAGAAAACCCATTTCGCTGATAAAAAACAAAAGGGGATGTTTCCATCCCCTTTTGCTTTGTCTATCAAAACTATTATTGTCCTATTTTCAGCGGTTTACCATCCAGTTTGGCAGCCACGAGGTCATCGCCATGATATTCCAGTTTGAGGGAAAAGAATGGCTGGTTGGCATCCAGCAGAAGTCGGAGGAAGATTTTGTCGCCTTCCCAAAGTGTAAGGTCAAAAAGACGCTGTTTGTCAATCCATTCCAGATCGCCCTCATCACAGACAATCTGCTCGCCACTCCACTGGTCGGCGGTGAAGAGATGCATATACTCGCAAGGCCACACATCGCTGATGAAAGTCACGATTCCACGGTAGCGCCACGACTCAATAGTCAGTCCTGTTTCCTCCTTGACTTCCCGCATCATGCATTCATCCGGGCTCTCATTGCCCTCGCATTTGCCGCCCACGCCAATCCATTTGTCATGGCTGGCATCATTCTCTTTTTTCACTCGGTGGAGCATCAGGTATTGGTCGCCGCGCTCCATATAGCACAAAGTAGTCTGTTTCACAATAGTATAGTATAAAGGCAGGAGGGCTTTCCGCCCTCCCACCGAGTCAATCAATCTTTATGTGTTCTATGATGATACCACTCATACACGATAGGTACCACAAAGATATTCAACAAGGTAGAGGTCACCAAACCGCCCAGAACCACTACGGCCATAGGTGCTTGGATCTCATTGCCTGGATGGTCAGCAGCCAAAATCATGGGCACCAGCGACAAAGCTGTGGTCAGCGCCGTCATCAAAATAGGATTGAAGCGATCAACCGAACCATGCATAATCACTGAGCGCACATCCGCGCCAGACTTATTGTTGGCAAAAAGCATCTGGAACCTAGCCACCAGCAAGATACCGTTTCGTGTGGCAATACCGAATAGGGTGATGAAGCCGATGAGTGCCGGGGTGCTGATAGAATTGGCACCCAGCTTCACGGCCAGCACACCACCGATGAGGGCCAACGGCAGATTCAGCATAACGATGAGCGAGAGCGACAGATTCTTAAATTCAGTATAAAGCAGCAAATAGATGATAATCAATGCCACAATGAACACCAGAATCAGGGTGCGAGTAGCGCTCTTGGCACTCTCAAACTGACCACCATACTCAATGCGGTAGCCTTCTGGCAACTGGATTTTGCTGTCGATAGTCTTCTGTATGTCTTCCACAACACCGATGGCATCGCGACCACTCACATTGGCCGACACCACCAGTTTGCGCTGCACATTCTCGCGCGAGATGGTGTTAGGTCCACCCACCGAGACCACTTCGGCAACTGTGCCCAGCGGCACCTTGCCTCCATTATAAGTGTCAATCAATGCGTCTTTTACATCCTCAATAGTGAGGGTGTCGTTGTCAAAATGCTGTTTCAGCACAAGGTCGAAACTGCGCTGACCCTCATACACATCGCCAATCTTCTCGCCATTGAATGCCGACTCAACAAAATGGTTGAACTGGTCCATCGAGATACCATACTGTGCCAGCATGGCTCGGTTGGCACGCACTTGCAGCTGCGGAGTCTCAGTCTGCTGTTCCACATTCACGTCCACCAGACCTTCCACATCGGCCACCGCACTCTTAATACGGTTGCCAATCAGATACAGCTGACTCAAATCAGTGCCAAACACTTTGATAGCTATAGTGGCCTGGGTGCCACTGACCATGTGGTCGATACGGTGGCCAAGAGGCTGACCTACACTGGTTACCACACCGGGAATGGCGGCCAAATGTTTGCGCACATCTGCCATCACCTCGTCTTTGCTTCTGTCAGAAAGTTTGAAATTGACATCAATCTCAGCACCATTCGTAGCCTGAGAGTGTTCATCAAGTTCACCTCGTCCGGTGCGGCGAGAAGTGGAGGTAACCTCAGGGATAGAGAGCAATTCTTGTTCCAACAATCTGCCCAGTTTGTTGCTCTCTTCCAACGAGATACCGGGTTTGGCCACAGCGGCAATCGTTAGCGATCCCTCATTAAATGGGGGCAGGAAATCGCGACCCATGGTAAAGAGCATCACCACAGCCACCACAAGGCTCACCACGGTTACACCCAACACAGGGGCACGATGGCCAAAAGTCCACTGCAAGGCGCGTTGATAACCTCGGCTCAGCCAAGTGGCCAACCAACTATCCTTCTCGCGGCGATTCAGATAATCTTCGTTGGAAAGCAACAACTTACACAGCAACGGCGTGAGTGTCATGGCAACCAGCAGCGACATGAACAGTGAAATCAAATATGCCACGCCCAGAGGTTTTAGCATTCTGCCTTCCAGCCCATTCAAGAAGAACAAGGGCACAAAGGTTATCATGATAATCAATGTGGCATGGATGATGGAACTGCGGATTTCTGAAGAGCCATGGAACACCACATCGTAGGCCGACTGGCGCTGCTCAGCCGGCAACTGATGATTCTGTCGCAAGCGTTTATACACATTTTCCACATCGATAATGGCGTCATCCACCAATGACCCGATGGCAATACACATACCGCCCAGTGTCATGGTGTTAATCTCATAGCCAAGCAGATAGAGGCAGAGCACCGTGCCCAACAGCGACAGCGGAATAGAAATAATCGAAATCAAAGTGGTGCGGAAACTTCCCAGGAATAGGAACAGAATGATAATAACGAAGATAGCACCTTCCAACAACGACTTGCCCACATTACCCACCGACGACTCAATAAAGTCGGCCTGGCGGAAGATATGGGTGTTCATTTTCACATCGGCCGGCAAGGTCTTGGCAATGTTTTCCAGATTAGACTCAATATTCTCAGTTACACGCAATGTGTTGATATTCGGCTGCTTCGAGATAGAAAGTATCACCGCAGGCTTGGCATTGCAGGAGGCATAGCCCATCTTCTGAGCCGAACCCACTTGCACTTCAGCCACATCGCTCAACCTCACCGGATGGCCTTCATGCATACCCACAAAGGAAGCGCCAATTTCATCCACATCGCAAGTGCGGCCCATGCCCCTCAGGGCATATTCGTTGCCAAAATCGCGGATGACACCACCCGTGGAATTGGCACTCACACTGCTGCCCAATGCCTCGATATCGGCCATCGAGACACCATAGGCAGCCATGCGGATGGGATCAGCAAGAATCTGATACTGTTTGTAATCTCCACCAATAATGGTCACCTGCGACACACCGCCGGTACCCAGGATGGCAGGTTTCACCACCCATTCGGCAATCGTGCGTAGCTCTTGCTGCGAAGTGGGGTTGGACACCTGGGCGGAATCATCCACCTGCAGACCGACAAACAGGATCTCACCCATCACGCTACTTTGCGGAGCCAGCACGGGGGTGATGCCTTCCGGCAGTTGCTCGGTCAGGGTAGTCATCTTCTCACTCACAATCTGGCGAGCACGGAAGACATCCATACCCCAGTCAAACTCAACAAACACAAAGCTAGAGCCTTGCAACGATGTCGAGCGGACACGGCGCACATTGGTGGCGCCATTCACTGCCGTTTCAATGGGGAAAGTGACCAGGCGTTCCACCTCCTCCGAGGCCATGCCGTGGGCATCAGTCATCACCACCACCTGCGGAGCAGTGAGGTCTGGGAAGACATCGATGTCGGTACGGTTGGCCGACCACAGTCCGGCAACCATCAGCAAGATGGCAGCCAATATGATAAATAGCTTGTGGTCTAAGCTAAAACGAATTATCTTGTTTAGCATTGTATTATCTTTTAGTGATTTGTGATGAGCTGTCGGCGGACTGCAACTGTTCTAGAGCAAACCAACAGCAACACTCATCATTCATAAACCATAATTCATATTTATAATATCTTCCTTACAGTCTAGGTGCATTCAGCTGAAGCCATCCCTGCTCAAACTGCCGACTGAGTTCTAAGATGTTTAACTCCACATCCACCAATGCGTCAGACTGTTGCAGATACTGTTCAAGTTCAATTTCTCCAGCCTCCAAAGCCTTGTACAACAGAGTCAAACTGCCATAACGCTCGTAAGCACCCTTCAAATTATTGATATTCTGCTGCAAGGCATAGAGATGGTGGAACATGCTCTCCTGCTGACCATAAAGCGACAGCCGCTGTGCCTGCAATTCCTGGCTCACGGCCTGGGCATTCAGCTTGGCGGCCTTGGCGGCACGAGGCTGACTCCAGATAGGCAGTGTAAGTCCCACGGTAACACCGCGGAAGGTCTCCCCTACCACATTCTCCGAAGCATAGCCTACCGACACCTGCGGCAGCCACTCTGCACAACGCAGCTGGGCTTCTTGTTGACTTGTGTTTACCTCATTCTCAATCATTTGAAACTCCGGATTGCTCATTTCCCAGGCTTCATACCATTCTTTGAAATTGTTTGGCAAGTCCACCTCAGGAAATTCAACTTCATGGAAATCATACATATCGCCGCCAGTCAGGATTGCCAAATGCGACATTAGGTCTCTAACATTCAGCAGAGCCTCAGCAGAGGAACGCTGAACCTCGGCCTGGCTCATCATGGCGCGATTATAGTCCAAAATTGAGCAGTCGCCAGCGGCCAGACGCTTGGAATACAGGTCTACAATAACGCTTGCTGTGGCAATGCGGGCATCCCAGAGAATGACTAAAGCATTGTAATACACCAAGTCGGCGCACACCTGCTGAGCTTCATACAGCAGATGGTTGCGGGTCACGGCATAGCCCAGTTTGGCGGCATTCTCCTCCAAGTTGCGCAGGCGAGCTTTACGCACGATAACCGACGGCATATCAAAGGATTGCGACACACTTAAATCCCAGCGTTTGCCTATCTCGGCAGGAGCACCCCAGTAGTAGGCTCCCTCCACACTTGGATTCTCCAGCAGCACACCGATATGGGCTTCTTGCTGCTTGGAATCACGATGCAAGGCAGCCGCCTTCAGCATCTGATTCTTTTCTTCTACCGTATTTAAAACCTGCTGGTAATGTGGCTGTTGGGCCATAGCCTCCAGTGACAGGATTCCCAGCAAGGCGAATAAAAATCTTTTCATCATCTTAATTAGTTATTAGAATGGAGTTGAAAGAGTTGTCGTAGTCAATGCAGTAGAGATACAACCGGGTATCCCCCAAAAGCCGCATAAACTTCATAAACTTTCATTAACTCTCACCAACTTCATAAACCATTAATGAACATGTCCTGCGTGGGGATCCAACGCACCGCTACCCTGTGCCAGACGCACCATTGAGGCACCTTTCGTCACCACAATATCGCCAGCCCCCACACCCGAGGTTATCTCAGTGCGCAGACCATCAGTAGCGCCAAGCGTCACCTGGGTCTTCTCATATTCGCCATCGCAAACTTTCTTGAAGACGAAATAGTTGCCCATCTCTTCCACCAGACCGGCATTCGGAATAGTGATAGCCTCGCGGTCGCCTTTGGTGGCAATGTACATAGTCACAAAACTGCCACTCAACAAGTTGCCACTATTGCGAACTTTGAAAGTCACGGGCAGCAAGGGGCAGTCGGCATCGGTAGATTTGCCAAACGACACCATGCTACCGCCCAGCTCTTCCAGGGTATAGACATGGTCGTCGCCAGGAATGCGGAGGGTGACACTTGTGCCAGACTTCAGACTGGCGAAATAGCGGGGCTGCACCTCGGCACGCAACAGCAAGTCGCGGCACTGCGAGATGGTCACCACCGACTGGCCGGCCTCCACAAAGGCACCATTGCTTACCTCCACACGCTGGACATAACCGCTGATGGGGGCGCGGACCACGGCACCGCGCGAGGAGAAGTTATTCTTAATATTATTGTATGAAGCACGGGCCGTCTCGTATGCAGCCTTGGCCAGTTCCAAGTCGGCCTGCGACACAATGCGGTCCTCGGCCAGTTTCTGCTTGCGCTCATAAGTGGCCTTGGCCACATTGTAGGCAGCCGAAGCCTCCTGCAAACGAACATCCATATTATTGTCAGCCATGCCATTACTCTCAATCACAAAGAGCTGTTGGCCGGCCTTCACCGCAGTACCCTCAACCAGATTTGCGGTCGAGAAAACCACCACACCCGAGGCCGTAGCCACAGCATGGCGTTCATCGCCCTGCGAAGGCATCACCTTGGCCGTAGTCTTAATCACCTGGCCGAAAGGCTTCAACGCCAGTTTCTCCAGTGCGAGACCCACCTTCTGTCCCTGCTCGTTAGAAAATTCCACCACGTTTGGTCCATGGTTATGATGCTCATGGCCATGCTCATGAGCATGACCTTCTTCGTGCTCGTGGTCGTGACCACCAGCCATATGCTGGCACGCGGGAGTCAGACTCCACACAAGTGCGGCAGCTATAATAAAAGCTATCTTTTTCATTATAAGATATTTGATGATTAGTTTAATGTTTGTTGCGCATGCTGCCCTACCGCGGCAATGCTATAGCATACCCTTCGGCCGGCAACCATAAAAATACTGAAACAGAAGAACTAACACATCGGCGGACCTCTCGGGTCTAGGGTGCCCAAGAACGGCACCCGGGCAGTTGGCACCAAGAGCAGAGGCCAACTGACCTGTTTTACTGGAACCACGAAAGTCCACACCTCGCATGGCAGCAGAGGCAGAGCCAGAAACTGCTGCACCTCAGCCTTAATTAGGTCGGCCAGTAGCTCACCCTCGTGGCGAGACGACAACACCAAGTGCGACAGCATGTGCTGCAACTCGCACATATCAAAGGGATCGCCATCCTCATGATGGTCGGAATGATGGTGGTGGTGTTCAGACCAAAAAAAACACTCGCTGACACCGCAGCATTCATCGTGATGATGGGGCACAAAAGCATGCAGCATGATAATTGCACATGCCAACGAAAACATTACTTTTGCCACCAATTGTTTCATATTCCAAAAGTTAGAACAACGCGCCGCAACTCCGCACGCCATTATTCCAACCGCAAAGATACAAAAAAATAATGAAACACAACAAAAAAACATCTTCTCAACCGAACATCATCTGTCATTTATGCCTAAGCCACGCTAGGTTCTCCGCACCTCCGTTAAAGTGCCGTTCATTCTACGGGGTTACCCTTCTCCATGAGAGGGCGAAATGAAAGATGTGCAGCTGGGTTTCTGTGAAAAAAGATAACATATAGAATCTAGAATGGATTTTTACAATGTATCTGCAAAAATGAATACGTTACACATTTAATTCTCATTCTAGATTCTAACTTCTGCTATTTCAACGCGAGTTGGCCGCTAGGACAATTTATTTATTCAAGAATAATTTACAAATACTTAGACTCAATCTAGCACCATTATCTATAGCAACCAACTTCTACATTCCACCACCACGATCATTCCCAAAATATAGAATCCATTCTAGATTTGCTTGCCATCCCACAGCTAGTCTAATTATAAACTAGGGAGGGAATGAGATGTTGAATTCTAAAGAATACCTGACGAATCCACCTTAATCACATCAATTGGCGGTAGTAGAGGTGGCGGGGGGAACCATATTTTTCTAGGGTTTGGTCTAGGCGGTAGCCTAGGTGCTCTAGGCTGCGGATGCTGGCGGGATTGTGGGGCGAGACGGTGGAGCAGAGGAGGCCAATGCCTTGCTGGCGAGCAGTTTGCTCCAGGCGCTGACCGAGGGTGCGCTGGAGACCATGTCCACGATAGGCCGGATGGACAAGGCAGATTTTGTAGTTGGCCGAGGGAAGAGAATGCAACGACTCATCGGTGAGAAGGGCGGCCAGATGGTCAGACTCTCCCGGCATCGGAATGTAGAGAACTGCGATGGCAATAAGCTGAGAGCCATCCCATTCCGCAAACAACGAGTGTGGAGCAGAGAGACAACGCCGCCACATGTCAAGGGTGTTGCGGCGAAGAATGTCGGGGCGCGGTAAAGATGCCATGACTACGGATTCTAGCTCTAGAATGTGGCCGAGCATCTCATCGGCAGGAGGGTTCTGGGTTATTATATTCATTTTTTGTTAGACCCTCTTTCGCGAGAGCTATTGCGGTTTCTATGGAGTTGTGTGGGTTTTCGAAACGTATTACACTGCCACACAATAAAGTCGGTCGTTACACGTTACATTCGGTGACATTGCTTTGGCTCGGCAAAACGAACAAATTCACTCTGCTCTCGCTTGTCGCAATGTTGTTGTTTTCGGTGTAGGGCGACTGCCTTATGCCTCGGGTGCGGAATGGCAGGGATGGGTTAGGTTGGAGTTGCAAGATCAAACATACCCACCCTGCATTGGCACCCTCTTTTATTTGCCTCGACACAACGGCGCACCAAAGTTTGCGCCGAGGCGTGGTCAGGATAATTTCATGTGCGCCTTCTCCATTTGACATTAGTAGCACAGGTGGTACACATAATTGCTGCCATAGGTCAAGGTGGTATCTTCTGCGTGGTAGGTGAATGTAAGAGGGTCTATCGAACCATCAAGATTTTTGTATCCGTATAAGATGCCCATCATTGTAGCAGTGTCAAATGTGTAAGTCATGGTATATACTCCTATGCCGTAGGGGTCATCACCATTATAGATTTTATGTTCGGTAATAGTGCCAGAGGTGTCTGTAATGAAACTCCAGATGCTGGTATCGATAACATGCATCTGAGGGGTCCACCACTCGTCGTAAACCATCATCCAAGTCGTGCCCGCCAAGGTGAACTGTGTCGACTCCGGCTGCTCTGGGTGAGAAGGAGTGCTGGGCGTTGTGTTCTCTTTCTCGCAGTTAGAGAAAGAGAAAAGTGATAATGCTGCAAGGAACAGCAAGGCATGTTTTTGAATATTCATAACTATGACTTTGTGTTGATTAATATGATTTAATTTTACTTATTTAACCTGTTGGATGAATTCAGCTTCTTTCAAAAAAAGTTGTGTATGTTAATAATTTTTCGTATTTTTGTAGTGAAAATCAAATTATTACAAAAAACTGTATCATGCACAACTTTTATGCAAAGTACGCAAAAATTCTTGACATATGCAAGCATTTCTCGAAAAATCTCGTCAACGGACGTTTTCGTTAAGCCGAGAGAAAAGACTGCTTGCAGGCTCTTCCGAGGCGAGAAAACGTCATCCGCAAGATAACTCGGAAATGTTCCCAGAAGAGGTGTCGTGCCCAAGTTTTCGAACCTATAAGTAATCGGCTTGTCGCTAACAGGCGTATCTCTCAGTATTGACAGCGAGAACTGCTTATTCGTTTGGCTGAATCATCATAGAGACATGATTCCTAATCTGATAAGCAGAAGATGAACCGCTCCGGTGGAGCGGTGAACCGAGCCCTTGCAAGTACCCCACTTGCAAGATTAAGGCAAGGCTTGGAATGGCGGCGCAAACTGACCATCTCGGTTTGTAATGCCATCCGTGAACGCATAGCCAACGAAATCGATGGCGGAGAGTCACTCTTCTGTATCGACTCAAAACCTATCGAGGTGTGTCGTATCGCCAGGTCCTCAAGATGCAGACTCGGTAAGTCTGACTACGATACTGCACCTTGCTTTGGCTTCTGCGCATCACAGAACACATATTACTATGGTTATAAGCTGCATGCCGTCTGTGGCCTCAGCGGAGTCATCCATTCATTTGACATCACCAAGGCAAACGTACATGATATTAATTACTTGAAGGATGTAAAATACGAATATCACGACTGCAGTATCTTTGGTGATCGTGGCTATATTAGCGCATCGATGCAGTTGGATCTTTTCGAATCGGCCAACATTCGCCTTGAAGTTCCTTATAGATTGAATCAGAAGGATTGGAAACCGACTTTTATCCCTTTCGCTAAGGCCAGAAAGCGTATCGAAACCGACTTCTCTCAATTTGTGGGGCAGTGAATGCTAAACCGAAACTTCGCCAAGCAGCCAGCTGGGTTGTTCGCCAGAGTTATCAGTAAGATAGCATCTTTCACGACTTTACAATATGTCAATTATCTCTTGGGCAGACCCCTTGGCCTCGTCAAATATGCTATAGATTAATTCCGCCAACGGGTTTTCTTCATAATTGTTATCGTTTTTGATGATGATTAATTGCCAAAGATGTCCGATTGTTTCAGCAGCCTCACCGTGTGCTGGCGGCCGTCGGAGGTGGTTAATGTCAACAGGTAGGTGGCTGGGGGGCGGGCGGTGAGGTCGAGGGTGTAGCGGCCTGGGGCGGTGGCAGACAGCTCAACCTGCTCGGTGCGGCCCATGATGTCGGTGAGATAGGCGGCGGTGATGGGCTGCTGGCCGGAGTATTCGATGTTCACGCGCTGGCGGAAGGGGTTGGGGTAGGCCACAAAGGCGTTGCCGTCCTCGGCCATGACGATGCGCACGTCGCCCGATTCCCCTCTATAGCAGCTCATAAAGGCTGTATCAACATACTTTGCTACACATGAGAAATATCCTTGCTCAGATACGTGGATATTCCCGAAGGTGGCATTATCGTTGGATAACAGACTGCTCAAATACAGTGTACTGTCGGAGAACGAAATGGACTGAGGCTTTGAATTGGGAGAACTCGTGAAGTAATGTACTCCGTAAATAGGTTTTAAAGAGTAGTCGAAAATCAGCAGTCCTAAACTTTGGTCGTTCCAATTATTAAATTGAATGGTATTTTCTGGGAATCTAACGCCCCCGCGATATTTTGTCTGAAGAAACACACGATTGTTTCCACAGGCAAGATTACCAATACTATTTGTATTGCAGTCTGAAGAGCGGATAGATGGGACACTGCCATATGACAGGAGTTCAGGAGTATTTTCAGAAAGAGAGAATGCCATTATAATTGCATCATTTTTGACATTCAAAGGAATCCCTCTATACATTGGTACAGAATAGAAATTCACCGTATCTCCATTCAAACCACGGTTACATGTTGCACTCAAGAAGAATCGGTTGCTGTCGTAGTCAAATACAATGTCATGGAAAGGAACCATTGCTGGAATTGTCGGATTAATTACACTGTCGTCAAGAGAGATTAAATATTTTGCATTCAAATCCGAATCGAAATGCAGCAAGTAACCTTTGATGACGGTACGGTCTGGGTGATGAAGGATGATGTCCTGCGAGGAATCTATAACAATGTTGTTTGTGTGATAACCGGACATAATTAACTTTCCGATGAGAAAAACATGATTGTCCCGGTCTACTTTCAACGAAGTGAATGACTGATACTCCACGCTGTCGCATGACTGCACAACATTTCTGATTGTCAAAAGAGTATCGAAATGGGGAGAGTACTTTATTATTTGTGGGAACCATCCCATAGCATGGTTTTCTACAGAGGATGTTCCAATATGTCTTCCATCAACCCAAAACTTGATTCCGCTGATTGTCCCTTTTTGCACATCGTATAAATCGTCCAATTTGTCTTGGGCAATGCGGCATACAAACACATTGCCGTCATTGTCGATGTCGAAAGAAGGATCACGAAGCCATAAATTTCTCAGTATTGGAGTTGTGACATTGGGGTCGGGGTTGTCGTAAACAATATCTTTACCATCAATGTCAACATAAGATGTATAAAGGAAATGGTCTTCGAGGATATTTCCATCGAAATCTAAAATGATCAGAGATGTACATATGCGAGAGCTAAGTTGTTCTGTACTGATGGGGTAATCCGAAGTCGACGGGATGAGGGTATCTAGATAGTAGCAGTAGGCATCGGTGGATGGGAGTCGAACCTGAACCAGACAGGCAACTGCAGTATCGCCCAACAACTTTATATCAATAGGAAGGTTGTTTTGCCCATTGTTGGAGTGGATGACCTTTTTCCATAGCATCTCGCCGCTGGGGGAGATTTTGGCGATGAGGGTGTTGATGGAGTTCTGCCCAGGGCCGTAGGGGGCGATGGGGAGGATGCGTTGGCCGTCCCAGGTGGCATCCTTGGTGAACTGGCCGAGGATGTAGAGGTTGCCGTCGCTGTCGGTGACGGTGCCTTTGATCAGGCAGCCTTCCTGCGAGGAGCCGTAGCCTTTTGCCCAGTCGAAGTGCTGGGCATGGGCTCCGAGGGACAATAATGCCATGGCTATAAGCCATAATGTTCTTTTGACAGTCATATTCTATAGGTAGGCTCTAAAAATTCAATTATCTGTTTGTTGGTGTTCGGCGGAGAGCCTAGTTTAGCCACTTCACACCTAAATTCAAAATGTAAAGATACAAACTTTTTCTTATTTAGATACTATTGTTTACATTTTTCTTGTTGATTATTTTGTAGGGGGGGGTGATTATCAATGTCTTATATTTAAGTTTTTTTTTGAATCCTTGACTATTAGTTGATTCCCAAGCGGGTTATTTGTTCTAATCGGAAGAAATTATAGATCATATTTTTGAGAAAGATTGCTGACTTCGCTCTCACAAATCCGATAGTCCTTGTCGTGAGCCTATTCATACTACCTTCCTCAAAGCCAAACACATGTTCCACTCGGCTACGTATGGATGATTTTCTACGATTTGAGGCCTTCTGTTCTTCCGTCAGCGGATGGTTTTTGAATCCCTTTTCGCAGATTTCATCGACCATGCCCCATTTCGCCAGGATGACTCCCTGGCCGACATAGGCAGAATCTGCATGCAGAGACTGTTCTTTGTCAGACTCTTCTGCCAAGTAATCCAACGCCTGTGAATCATGTAGCGAAGCGGCTGACACAAAACACTTCTTGATAAACTTGCTAACCTTGTCTGTCTTGATGTGGTTTTTGTACCCGAA
>JAZLLD010000009.1:0-35100 GCA_045597945.1 Bacteroidales bacterium | reverse complement strand
CCTGGGTTCGAATCCCAGCTTAGTCACAAGATTAGGCAGACCGAGGCTCAGCTTCGGTCTTTTTTTTGTGCCTTTCAATCGCCGTGGGATTGGCCGATGTGCTTTTTGGGGCTGGAAGAAAAAGAAAATGAATGCGATGAGTGATGTGCGTAAATAATTACAAATCAAGCAGTCTGCCCCCCCTGCGATATAAAATATGGCGATTGATATTTTTTCCCCTAATATATCAGAAAAAAATAGTAACTTTGCAGCATCAAAAGTTACAAGCAGAATAGCTCTGCAAGTAGTGGAAACGTAAGTTCAACAAACAATATAATAGTATGAAAAAGTTACTTTTAGCCATTCTTTGTCTGCTCCCGGTCAGTTGGATAATGGGACAATCGCAGCATGCTGAAGTCAATGCTGTGGAGTCGGATAGCTCCATTGTGCGCCATTGGGATGGAAGCTACAATGTTATCTATTCGAACGACAGCATCCGCAACAACCAGTTTCTTCTTTTCGACACGTCATCGTTGACTGTCAGCAGCATTCCGCTGCCTGAAAATGTGAAAGTCCAGGATTTCCGCATCATGGATGATTGGATTTATTTTTGTGGCCATATTGGTCTGACTTCGGCCCAGTATGGTTTGTTGGGCTGCGCCAATCTGTATGATTTCGTCAATGGGTCGGGGCCAATCCACTGGATGGCAATCCAGCCGACGAGTATGCCGGATTGCTATAGTGGTGGCTGCTATGACCGAGTTACCGACATCACCCGCTTGGCCTTGTACAAAGTTAGTGGAGCTATCCAGGTGGCCTACATTGCTAACAACGACCTGGTTGATGATCTGGATGACGACAACCTACGGGTAGGCATAGGCTGGGCTGAGTTTGACGGCAGTCATTGGAATAAATGGTTGATGTACAATAAGTATGCCGAGGAGTATTATACCGACATCATTGCCACCGACAACTATGTGGCGGCAGTGGGCCGCACCAACGACTCGTCGTATTTGTGCATGAGAATCTTTGCCAAGGGAGACTTTCTGGTGCCCAGCTACACGATGACCGGGCTGCCGTTCTACCACGACCATTTTGGCTTCCGAATGTCCGACTTGGTGCTGGCTTCCAATGCAGTGGCAGCACCAGTTGAGGGCGACACATTCGCAGTCTTATTTGGCGCAGAGGCAGGCATGATGAAGGTGGCCATAGTTGATGGCGTTCCCGGTGTTGTGGCATACCAGGCAGGCACTCCGGCTGCGGCCCAGGAAGTCCGGTTCCACAAGAATTATATGGAAACCAATATGATGCAGCATAAGGCCTATAAAAGTGATTACAGCATACATAGCAAATAGCAACCTTATAATAAATACGATATGAAAAAATGTTCTATCTTTATAGCCATGTTTATGGCATCGGTCATGCTTATGGCCCAAATACCTTATAGAGTGGACACTTCCTATGTGAAGTACAATACCTTTGATTTTTTAGACTGGGTTATGGCTGATTCTCTTGGAAGGGGAATGGATCTTTTTCAGATGGGTATACCTCCACAGTCGTATGATGCACTAACGGGAGAGGTGCTTCAGCTAAATTACACCTCTTTGCCTCAGGGACTGAAGGTGGTAGGCTTGTCAGTTTGTGTCTATATTCTCGACCGCATTCCGTTCAATCCGGCGGAGTCTCTATTCTTGTATGAGGCCACGCCTACGTCTTTCGATTTGCTCCGTGAGGTTCAGTGGGAGGTTGTTGACACAGATGTCTCATATCCTTATGAGGGAATTTCTAGTGTGCCACTAAATTGTAGCAAGGAACATCATCTCATTTATTTTCCTGTTGATTCGAATCAAAGGAATCGGGTGTATGAGTATTATTTCGACACCGCTGTTGTTGTATACGACTCTTTTTATGTAGGCAACACAGACTATACTTGCGCGAATCTTTTCGATCCAAGCAGTTCTGGTGTCTGCTTCAGCTATTGGACCCTAGCGGCTTCGTATCTATGGGCTCCGGAGTGCCACATGCCGCCCATCACCTGGAAGATAAGAAACCACGATCCAATTTATGCAGGATCTCCACACTACTTGCCATACAACCAGTGGACTTGGCGCGATTCGTGGCAGTATCTTCTGACACGTCCAATCATTGAACTTATTGACACCAATATCGATTATCCAGACTGCAATGCGCCTTCGGGGCTGTTTGTTACCGGCAACGGAACCGACACAGTCACGCTGCATTGGAATGCCGACGCAGTGCATTCTAAATATATCGTAAAATATGGCCCGCTCAATTTCAACCCCGCTACTTCTGGAACCGCCGACACGGTGGTGGGCAATGAGTGGGTGTATACTGGGCCGGACTATTCTGGCCGCCAAATGGATGCCTATGTCCGCACCCTTTGCGATGAGTACGACACTGTCCGCCTCAGCCCATGGTCTGCCGAGCCAGTCTATTTCTTGTGGCGCGAGGGCCAGCACGATACCGCCGATGTGAGTGTGCCAGACCAGGGAGAGACTTTCGACACCTATGTGCGGGTGCTGCCCAACCCCGCCAGCGATAAGGTGCAGATTATTTCCTCTTTCAAAATCGACCAGGTTGAGGTCTATAACTCCCATGGCCAGAAGGTGTTGGATGCCCCACTGGGCCGCACTATGACTTGGATTGATGTTGCTGGTTGGCCTCGCGGCGTTTATGTTCTGCTGCTGCACACCTCCAGCGGCACCATTGCCAAACGGCTGGTGGTGAAATAGCCTTGCGGCAGCTTTGCTGCCCCGCAGCCTCCCCCTAGCTCCGCCCTAAGCCCGTTCCTTATCCTATATTTATACC
The DNA here is from genome assembly GCA_045597945.1 of Bacteroidales bacterium. Taxonomy (GTDB): domain Bacteria; phylum Bacteroidota; class Bacteroidia; order Bacteroidales; family P3; genus Colimorpha. The sequence continues at coordinate 32,292 of JAZLLD010000009.1, read as the reverse complement.
TTAGTTATACTATATTTATCCTATATATAATAGAATAACTAAGGTATAAATATAGTATAACTAAGGTAAAACTAGCGAGGGTGTGGCGAAGCTTGGGGCGGGGTGTGGGGTTTTGTGTGTGCCGGCTGTGCTTGGCATAGCACTTCGTTAAGTTGCAGGTTGCAAACCTCTTAGGGGCTTTGGTTGTGGGCTGCGGTGAGGTTTGTGGCAGGCTTTGCTATCGGTGCGGCTCTTTCGGAATTATGCTGATGAGAGCCGGCAGCTGTCTTTTCTGATGAAAAAATTGGCCATATACAATAAAATCTATATTTCCTCGTTACAACTATTTGTTTATATGCCAATGTTGGGAAAAATATCCAGGTTTATGAGCCGTGCGCTCCCCTTGCTGCTGGTGCTTGCTGCTGTGCTGGCGCAGCCGTGCCGTGCCCAGCAGACGCAGGAGCAGCTGGCCTCGCACTACTACGCCAATGGCGATTTTGCCCAGGCCGCCGAGCTCTACGAGGGCATGTATAAGCGCGCCCCCAACAAGTTCTACTATCAGATGCTTTTCCGCTCGTATCTTGAGCTAGACCAGGCAAAAGAGGCCGAGCAGCTGGCCAGCCGCCGGCTGAAGCAGTACCCCAAGGAGTTGGATCTTTATGTCGACATGGGCCGCATCCTGGAGCGCAAAGGCGAGGCCAAGAAGGCCGCCAAGAAATACGAAGCCGCTGTTGATGCCGTGGGTGTTGATTCCAAGCAGGTTAGCGAGCTGGCGCAGGCTTTTGAGTCGGCAGGCCATCCAGAGTATGCCATCAAGGTCTACCTGGCGGTGCGCAAACTGATGCACAACGATTATGTGTATGTGGGCGAGCTGGCCACGCTCTATCAGCGCCAGGGCAATTACGAGGCCATGATGCAGGAGTATTTCGACTTGCTTGACAAGCAGCCCAAGATGATGAACCAGGTGCAGATTTCGCTGCAGAAGATTCTGGCCGAGACGGCAAATCCGCAGGTGGTCGAGGGTTTGCGCAGCGCTTTGGTGCAGCGTGTTCAGCGGCAGCCCGACAACCAGACCTATCTGGAGATGATGATATGGTTCTCGTTGCAGCAGAAGGACTTCCAGTTTGCCATGGTGCAGGCCAAGGCCGTAGATGTGCGCTTTCCCGAGCTGGGTGGCGAGACGCTGATGCGGGTGGCCGGCATCTCGCAGAGCAACCAGGCCTACGATGTGGCTCGCGAATGTTATGCCGCCGTGGCCAAGCGCGGTAAGGATGCTCCTTACTATTTTGCCAGTAGGGTGGGGGAGCTGGATGTGCAGTTTGCCAGCATCAATCGCAACTTCCCCATTGAGAATAAGAAGCTGTGGCAGCTGTTGAAGGCTTATGATGATGCTTTTGCTGAGCTGGGCAAGAATGAGCAGACTATAAAGCTGATGCGCAACTATGCCGACCTGATGGCTTATTATGCCGACAGTTTGCAGATTGCGGTCGATATGCTGTATGATATTCTCGACCTGCCACAAATCTCTCACCAGCAGCGCGATGAGGCCAAGCTGGTGCTGGGCGACCTGCTGCTGTTTGCCGGCGAGGTGTGGGATGCCTCGCTGCTGTACATGCAGGTGGAGAAGGCCAATAAGAATGATGTTACGGGGTCGATGGCTAAGTTCAAGAATGCCAAGCTGTCGTACTATAATCATGACTTCCTTTGGGCCAAGACTCAGCTGGATGTGCTGCGCGCGTCTACCAGCAAGCTGATTGCCAACGATGCCATGGAACTGTCGCTGCTGATTAGCGATAATATGGAGGAAGACAGCACTTTCGATATGCTGGAGCGCTATGCCGAGGCCGATTTGCTGCTCTACCGCAATATGTTGGATTCTGCCTGGGCGGCTTTCGATGCTGTTGCCACCAGTGCGTTGTCGCATCCATTATTTGACGAGGTGCTGCTGCAGAAGGCCAAGATCCGCATCCGCCAGGAGCGTTATGCCGAGGCCGATTCGCTTCTGCAACAATTAGTTACCCTTTATCCTGACGATATCTTGGCCGACGATGGACTGATGCTGCGGGCGCAGCTCAATGAGACGCAGTTGAATAATGTTGGTCAGGCCCGGGAGTGCTATGAGAAGTTGATTTTGGACTATCCGGCAAGTCTGTATGCGGACGAGGCTAGGCGCCACTATAACTTATTAAAACAAAAATAGATGGAAGTACGTGCAAAGAAATTTTTAGGACAACATTTTCTCAAAGATGAGAATATAGCGCGGCAGATTGCCGAGAGCCTCACGGGGCAGACCCAGCATGTGCTGGAGATCGGCCCGGGCATGGGTGTGCTGACTAAGTATCTCCATGCCAACGAAGCGCTGGATTTCCATGCCATTGAAATCGACACGGAGTCGGTGGTCTATCTTCACGACCATTACCCCTCGCTGCATGTGATAGAGGGCGACTTTTTGGCGCTGAATCTCAGCGAGTTGTTCTCCGACCCATTTGCCGTTATCGGCAACTTCCCCTATAATATCTCCTCGCAGATTCTGTTCAAGGTCTATGACAACCGCAATCAGATTCCCGAGGTGGTGGGCATGTTCCAGAAGGAGGTGGCCGAGCGTGTGGCCGCCAAGCCGGGCAGCAAGACCTACGGCATCTTGAGTGTGCTGCTTTCGGCTTTCTATGATATTGAGTATCTGTTCACTGTGCATGAGCACGTCTTCAATCCCCCGCCCAAGGTCAAGTCGGCTGTCATCCGGCTGAAACGTAATGGGGTGGCAACACTCGACTGCGATGAGGCTTTGTTCACCAAGGTGGTGAAGATTGGCTTCAACCAGCGCCGCAAGACATTGCGCAACGCGCTGAAACAGTTGGGCATGGGCTTGGAGCAAGTGCCCGCCGAATTGTTGGCCATGCGGGCCGAGCAATTGTCGGTAAATGATTTCGTTACAATAACTAACAGCTTGGTGGCTCTGAATTCTTAATTACTAATCTTTTTAATTGTTCTTTGATGTCTGTTTTTGAATATATCATATTGTCCTTTGCGCTGTCTGTTCCGGTCATGGTTGTCATGCGTGATTGTGCGCTGAAGAATCATATCCGTCTTTCCCGTGGCTTGGTTGTCTCATTCCTCATTGGGTTGGAACACACGGCATTGCTGTTGGGTGGCATGTGGGTGGCCAATATGTTGCGGTTTGATATTCCCGACTACGACAACCTCTTTTTCCTAGGCTTCATGGTTGTTGTGGCTTTGCGTATGTTCTTTCCGGCTTTCCGCAAAAAAGACAGGGTGCGTGTGTCTTACGACATTTCGCGCTGGAGCACAGTGCTATCCCTGGGTGTGGCAACCGGTATGAACACCCTCTTTGTAGGTTTGGGTTACGGTTTCAAGTTCGATGTCGGCCATGAGTTCTGGCGTGCGGCTATCCCATTGGTTCTTATCATGTTCTTGTTGTGCTATCTGGCCATTATGATGGGCCGCCGCAAGAAGAACATGCGCGAGCGCCGCTGGCAGCTTATCGCAGTATTGTTTCTGTTAGTTTTTGCCATCAAGGGCACTTTTTTTGGAGAGTAGAGCGGCTGTTTCAATTGTTGCGTGGATATAGGGATATTTTTATCTCATCCATGCAAGCAGGTGATAGTTAGTTTGTTTGCTCTATCCTAAACCATGTTTTCTGCCCTCCTAAAAAAATAATTGGTATTTTAAAAAAATATGTATCTTTGCAAAAAGATACTATTGTTGGGCGCAGTCCTAACTACTATTATTCGTCGTGGTATGACACATGTGATTTTTTTTACAACGGAGTTGAAAACCCTAGTGCCTATGTTCGTACTGCGTTGGCTCGTTATGGCACAGATCGCAATAATCGTTTGGTGCATTCCGACAACACTTTTGGCGATACGCTTAGGGTGAAAGGACTTTCGTGTATGGTGTGGATGCCCGATTCTTCCAATTATAATCCTGGGGTTCCTACTGATGAGTACTTGCTGTCTACCGACAAATTGCCGGAATACATGTATCTGGGGTCTTTCGATCGCAAGCAGAATGAATTTATAATTGCAGATTCCATTCGTTGGGATACGGTTACGCCTAAATTGATGCTGCTGCCCAGGCATCTTGACACTTCTGCGGGTTATGAGCGTTGTCTGGTTTATGAGGTGTTTTTCGACCAGCCTAGACTAGTCCATGGGCGGTTTGAAATAGGTGGGTCGTTGTTTAGCAACCTTAATGACATCAGGCTTTTTCACTATCGTCCAACTTTCTATGTCGGAATTCATTATACGGAGATGCATGAATTATTTGCTCCTCGGTGTGTCAACTACTATGATCCTCTGGATTCGAGTTGGGTTTGGCTTAACAGGTCGGCTCGGTGGTCTGACCACTTTGCCTTAAAGACCAACCCATTCCATTTGATTGTGCAGCCAAAACGTTGGGTGGATGCGCTGCCATGTGATTCGGTTTTTGGCAGTGTGGAAGGCGGCGGATCTCATTACGACTCCAATTATGTCAGCCTTGTGGCTGTGCCCAATCGCGGCTATACCTTCAGCCATTGGAGCGATGGCGACACCACGAATCCACGCCAGGTTTTTGTTACTAGCGACACCTCCTTCGTAGCATATTTCACTCCCAAGGCAGTTTACAGGGTCAATGCCGTCACGTCTCATCCTTACCTCACCTCGGTTTCTGGTGTGGGTGTATATTATGATGGAGAAATGGCTACGTTAGGTGCGTCTAATGCGGTGGGTCTTGAATTTTCATCGTGGGACGATGGCGACACCAACAACCCTCGGCAGGTGGTTGTGGTTAGCGATACCTCGTTCAAGGCCATATATCATTTGGTTGGATACCAGGAGATTGATGGGATTCTGCCTCTTGAGTTCACGCTCACGCCCAACCCAGCCCATGAATATGTTACGGTGACAACCAATCGCGAGGATTCCTTCCAGGTTTCGGTGCGCGACGAGTCTGGCCGACTGCTGGATGCTTTCCGCACCCACGACTCAGTCTTCCGCCTTGATCTCTCTGCCCTACCCGCAGGTGTCTACTATGTCACCCTCAAATCAGAGCAAGGTATAGGCACTCAGAAAGTTGTGAAGCAGTAATACCAACATTTGAATTTGCAAGGCCATGTTTCTTTTGTTGACGAAACATGGCCTTGTTTTTAGTGCAGTCGGGTTTTCTTGAGCTGGCGGACTCGCTCGGCCGAGGCATGAATGTCTTGGGCGGAGAGTTCGCCATCCTCAACAAATTTCAAGATGGCATTCACTGCGCGGGGTACCATCTCGGTATCGTATTTCCCACCACCATTGTTGGACAGGCACAGCAAATCGCATCCGGCAAGAATGGCCAGTTTCAGTCCCTGCTCAAACCCATAGTGGCCTGTAATGGCACCCATAGCCATGTCGTCGGTGACGATCACTCCATTGAAACCAAGCTCTTTGCGCAACTTTTCTCTTACTACATTGGGTGAGAGTGAGGCGGGCAGATTGTCGCCCATTTGGCGGTTGATGACATGGGCTACCATCACCATATCGATGCCGCCGCCGGCTATCAGTATGCGGTAAGGGTCCAGTTCGTTTTCCTGCCATGTTTTGCTCACATCCACCAGGCTGGCGTGGGTGTCGCCCATGGCGCTGCCGTGTCCGGGAAAATGCTTCAGGCATGAGATAACGCCTTGCGCCAATTGCACATCAATCCAAATTCTCGCACAGTCGGCAACCTCCTGTGGGTCAGCTGAGAAGCTGCGTCCGTATTTGCCTATGATGGGGCAGTTGGGATTGGTGTTCACATCGGTGCAGGGGGCAAAATTGAGATTGATGCCGGCCTCGGCCAATTCAGTGGCCACGATGCTGGCGTTCTCTCGCACTGCTTCGGGTCCCAAGGCTGCGGTGGCCTGGGCCGACCGGGTTGAGGGAAAGCCGTCGGCATGTCTGAGTCGTGCCACATTGCCGCCCTCCTGGTCAACGCCAATGAGCAGATTTCCACCGCCATAGCGCTGCAGGTCGGCGCAGAGCTGCTTCAGCTGGCTGGGCGAGGAGATGTTGCGGTGGCGGGTGCCTGTGGGAGCGTCGTATTCAAAAAGAATCACCGAGCCCACATGGTATTCTTGTATGTCTCTTACAATATGACTGTTATCGTTGATTGAAGTGCCGCGGAAACCTACCAGCAGAATCTCGCCAATGTCCAAGCGCAACTGTTCCTCGGTGATGATTGTGTCTTGTGGGACAACTGTGTCGGTTGCGGGTTGCTCGGCCATATTTGAACTGCAGGCCATTAGGCTAACAATAAGTAGGATCGCAATAAGGAATATCGACTTATTTCTCATGGAATCAATATATTATTCTAGAATTTATCAAATGGAATTCGGTGGAGGATGGAGCGGCCCAGGGTGATTTCGTCGGCATACTCCAGATTGTCGCCAATGGCAATGCCGCGGGCAATGGTTGTAACCTTTACACCCATGGGTTGCAGCTGCTTGTTGAGGTAGAAATTGGTGGTGTCGCCCTCCATTGTCGTAGGCAGGGCCAGGATCACCTCCTCCACGGGGCTGGGATTGCCTTCCCGCACACGGTCAATCAGCGAAGCGATGTTCAAATTGCGGATGCCGATGCCGTCGATAGGCGAGATTACACCGCCAAGCACATGGTACAACCCTTGGTACTGCTGCGTGTTCTCAATGGCCATCACGTCCTGTATGTTCTCCACTACGCAGATTATCCCTTGGTTTCTCTTGTGACTTGCGCAAATGGGGCAGAGGTCGTTGTCGCTGATACTATGACAGATACGGCAATATTTCACATCGGTTGTCAGCCTATGGATGGCATCGGCCAGGTCCAGCACCTCTTCGGTGGGCTGCTTCAGCAGATGCAGGGCAAAACGCAGTGCCGACCGCTTGCCAACTCCAGGCAGCGATGACAAGGCTTCCACCGCCTTAGCTAGTGTGTTTGAGGGTAGTTCCATGTGTGTGCTTTACTTATTTCAGGCTGCAAAATTACAAAAAAAAACTGGAATAATGACTTTCTCAGCCAATGTTGTCGTCTTTTCCCGACCAAACAGATTGAAATATAATACAATATATACAGTTAGTTTGACACCATGCCGGTACCGAGTATTCTTGTCTCCAAGGTGTGCTCTGCAAGGCAATCGCTGACCGAGTGGGTTCATCCGCAGTAACCCCGTTCCTTATCCTATATTTATACTATAGTTATACCTTATTTATCCTATATATAATAGTATAAATATAGAATAAATAAGGTAAAAGGAGCGAAGTTACTCTGGGGTGTGACATTTTTTTGTGGCTGCTGGGCAAAGATGGAATCTGTTGATTTCTGGTTATTCAACTGTTTCCTAGTGAAATATGTTATTTTTTTCGCAGATTCTATCTGTTTTTCCCCAACTCAGAAAAACTTTTGTGAACAAAAAATGTGCTTGGATGAAAAAAAATGTGTATCTTTGCAGTTTGAAAAGAAAAATATTTGGCAATGAAACATATTACTGATTTTATCATTGTGAAGCGCGAACAGCTTGGCGAACACTATTTTGCCCTCACTTTGCGCCACCCCGAGCAGCTGCCTGAAATTGCTGCCGGACAGTTTGTTGAAGTGGAGGTGCGCAACAATCGCGAGGTGATGCTGCGCCGTCCGATTTCCATTCATGATGTCAACCCCAAGGAGAACACCCTCACGCTGCTTATCCAGGTGGTAGGCAAGGGCACCCGCCAGTTGGCTACCCTCCAGGAGGGCGATAGCCTCAACCTTATCTATCCGCTGGGCCATGGTTTCTCGGTCGAGGGCAAGAATCCTCTGCTCGTAGGCGGTGGTGCCGGCATTGCTCCGCTGCTTTATCTGGCCAAGTGCTACAAGGCTAAGGGCGTGACTCCCACCATCTTGCTTGGCGGTCGTACCAAGGAGCTCATCCCCGTGCGCGAGGCTTTTGAGCCTTACGGCAAGTTGCTTATCTCTACCGAGGATGGCAGCTTGGGCGAGAAAGGTATGGTCACCCAACATTCTCAGTTTTCGGCTGCTTACGACCGTATCTGCACCTGCGGTCCCACTCCCATGATGAAGGCCGTGGGCCGCTATGCTGTGGAGAAGGGTGTCGCCTGTGAGGTATCGTTGGAGAACATGATGGCTTGCGGCATCGGCGCATGCCTCTGCTGCGTGACCGACACCGATGATGGCCACAAGTGCGTCTGCAAGGAAGGCCCAGTCTTCGATGCCTTGAAACTGAAAAAGTGGATGGGAATTGAATAGTTAAGAATTAATAATTAATAATTAAGGGTTTTTGGGCACAGTCTTTCCAATGATTCTTAAATGTAATGATTATGGCAAAACTAGAAACAAAGATACACGATATCGTATTGAAAAACCCCGTGATGACCGCTTCCGGCACCTTCGGTTACGGTGAGGAATTTGCTGATTTTATTGACCTTACCCGCCTGGGTGGCATCATTGTAAAAGGCACTACTGGCGAGCGCCGTCAGGGCAACCCCTACCCCCGCATGGCTGAGACCCCCTCGGGCATGCTCAATGCCGTGGGTCTGCAGAATGTGGGTGTGGAGAATTTCTGCAAGCAGGTCTATCCCCGCATCAAAGACATTGATACCAACATACTTGTGAATGTCAGCGGCTCTTCCATCGAAGAGTACTGCAGTGTGGCCGAGCAGATCAACGAGCTGCCCAACATTCCCGGTATCGAACTGAATATCAGCTGCCCCAATGTGAAGAAAGGCGGAATGGGCTTCGGCACCAATCCCGAGATGGCGGCCCAGGTGGTGAGCGAGGTGCGCAAGGTCTACGGCAAGACCCTCATCGTGAAACTCACCCCTAACGTGACCAGCATTGTGGACATTGCCAAGGCCGTGGAACAGGCTGGTGCTGACAGTGTTTCGCTTATCAACACCATGCTGGGTATGGCCATCGATGTCGAGCGTCAGCGTCCCTACCTCAGCACTATCACTGGTGGCCTGAGTGGCCCCTGTGTCAAGCCCGTAGCCGTGCGCATGGTGTGGCAAGTAGCTCATGCTGTGCAGATTCCCGTGGTGGGTCTGGGCGGTATCAGCTGTGCCAACGATGCGCTGGAATTCCTCATGGCCGGTGCCAAGGCCATCGAGGTGGGCACTGCTAACTTCGTGGATCCTACCGTCACCGTCAAGATTGACGAGGGATTGCAGGACTACTGCCAGCGCCACAAGATTGACGACATTAACGATATCATCGGCATCATTTAGTTTATAAGTTTATGGGGTTATGAGTTTATTGGGTTGTGGGGGTGTATGGGTATATCAAGTATATGGGTATATAAGTATATCGGTATACTCGTTGGCGGAATTGATGCTGAAATTATACCTCTAAAAGGGTAATAGTTAAAAGTATTATTGTCATGTATTTGGTGCTATAGGGTAAAAATATGGGCGATTAAGGTAAAAATATGGGAGATTTCCGGTTTTTCCCTCCAAAATTGTTTGTACTTTTGCACCGAAATTAAGGAGCAAGACAAATGACTCCAATAGTATAAAGAACACTATAGAAACTAATTTGAATTCAATACTTTAAAAACTATCAACAATGAAAAAGCTTATCCTTTACGTCCTGATCCTTCTGCTTGGCGTAGCTGCCATGGCGCAGCGTCCCCACGATTCTCAGCGTCCCCACCGCTCACAGCGCCCTATGCCCGTCGAAAATGCCACCCTTGTGCTCACCGCTTCAATGGGCGAGCGCTTTGTGGTGTATGTCGATGGTGACCGGGTGAACCGCAATCCGCAGCAGCAGGTGGTGGTTGACAACCTGAACTACGAGTTGCACGACATTTATGTCGTGCTCACCTCGCCCGAGGATAAAATCACGATGGCAACCATCCGCATGGCGAACCGCCGCGAGGAATGCCGTGTGCGTTTTGACCGCAAACACAGCAGAGTGGAACTGATTCTGCCTGAGCAGATAGCCCAGCAGATGCAGGTGCCCAACCCGATGGAGCGCCCCGTGATGCACCAGCCCGAGGTGCATGTGGTGCAGCATTGTTCCGACCAAGAAGTGGACCAAATGGTGGCTGCCCTGAAAAATGAGCGATTCGACTCTACGCGAGAGAATCTGGCCATGAACTATGTCAAGAACCACAGCTTGCTGGCAGCCCACATCCTGCGACTGGCACAAGAGTTCGACTTCGACTCCAACAAGAAGGAGTTCCTCAAAGAAGCCTATCCCTTCTGCGTGGATCCCGAAAACTATGCCGTGGTGGTAAGCTGCTTCACCTTCAGTTCCGACAAAGAGGCAATCCTCGACTTTATCAGCCACCGCTAGAGAATTCAAAAACTCATAATTGATAATTCATAAATCATCACTCAGAACTCAAGACTTCATCACTCACAGATCAAGAACTCATAATTCATAAATCATCACTCATAATTCTAGTTATGTTTCTTTTGGCTGATAGCGGAAGCACCAAGACCCACTGGGCCTTGGTGCATCAGGGGCAGACTTGCGAGCTGTCAACCGAGGGGCTCAACCCTCGGCTGACTGACGAGTCGGCCTTTCTTCTCATTCTTCGGCAGGTGAGGCAGGATTTGGTGTGTGGCAATCCGTTGAATGCCATATTCTTCTATGGTGCTGGTTGCGGAACTCAGCAGATGCAGCAGCATGTTGGCCAACTGCTGAAGGAGGTGTTCCCTAAGGCTGATGTTGCGGTGGAGGGCGATTTGCTCGGAGCTTGCCGTGCCGCCTGTGGTCGTGACCCTGGTGTGGTGGGCATTTTGGGCACGGGCAGCAATGCCTGTTTTTATGATGGTCAAACCATTGTGCGCCAGCGTGTTTCTACCGGATTTATCCTAGGCGACGAGGGGTCGGGCAACCATATTGGCCGGATGCTATTGAAGGACTATCTTGAGGAGCGGATGCCGGAGTATATAAGCTCCTTATTCCATGATACTTATCCGATGTCGACCAATGAATTTATCGACCGCATTTACCGCCAGCCTTGTGCCAACCGTTTTCTTGCCTCGCTGGCCTCTTTTGCCTTCAAATACCAGGCTGAAGAATATGTGTCCAATGTGTTGAATACCAGCTTCAAATCATTCTTCAGCCAATTGGATTATTATTTTGAAGGCCATGAATCTGCACCGCTACATCTGGTTGGAGGTATCACATCTTCCTTTGCTAGTCAGCTCAGCAAGGTGGCATCTAAAATGGGTCAACATATTGATTCCATGATATCTGACCCTATGCCAGGTCTCATCCGATTCCATTTATCCTAAAATCCTATATCCTATTTTTTCAAATTGCCGAAAAAAATCATATCTTTGCAAAAGTGGAATCCAATTCCATATTTGCATGATTTTAATATATTGGTAGGATAAACAGATTATTAGAAAAGAAGATTTTGCGACTTTCAACTGTTTTTAGTGTCGTTTCACTTACAGGTCCGCGAAAACTACGTTGTGTAAATTGGCGTTTCCTGACTATGAATATGTGACATTAGAAAATATTGATATTCGGTTGATGGTGCAGTCCGGCACTATTGGCTTTTTGAATAGTCATCGGCATGGTTTGATTATTGATGAGGCGCAGAACTTTCCCGAGTTGTTTTCATATCTCCATGTGGTGGTTGATGAGTATAAAGAATATCGGTATATATTGACGGGAATCAGTAATTTTTCGTTAATGGAAAAAGTCCTTATGATGTTTATACCAACTGCTATGTCACCTATATTGAGCGTGATTTGCGTCAGCTGATAAATTTGCGTAATTTTGATGATCTTAAGTTAATTATATACAATTTGTTCCATCGTGTTTTTCTGGTTAATTCAGTTTTTTTTCAATCTGCAAATATACACTTTTTTGGACGAATAAATAGTGTTTTGTTACATTTTTTTGGACGAATATATTGTGTGATACCACATTTTTTTGGACGAATAAGTTGGTTAGAATTGTGGTTTCGGCGGTTTGTATGGTAGGTTTGGCGGCATAGAAGGGTGGAATTTGGGGCAGATTTAATGTTTTTTTTAATTTATGGTACAATATAATATTATTTTTTGCGTTAGTAGCTATTATTTTTTGAAAATTACAAACAACAAACACTACAATGGATCTTTCAACAATCTTAGCCGTATCCGGCAAACCCGATTTGAATGAATTGGTATCCCGCACTAAGAATGGTGCTATCGTTAAGAATCTTGTCACCGGTGTGAAGTTCCCGGTTTTTGCTACCAGCAGCATCAGCCAGCTGAGCGAGATCCGTATGTACACTGTCACCGACGAGAGACCCCTTGAGGAGGTTTTTGAGAGCATTTATAAAGTGCTTGAAGCTAAACCTACCGATTTCGAGCCCAAGAAGGCCGACAATGCTACCCTTTTTGGCCTGATGGAGAAGGTGTTGCCCGACTACGACACCGAGCGTGTGCATCCTTCCGATGCCAAGAAATTGTTCTCTTGGTACAACATCCTGCTCAACGCCGGCAAGCTGACCCCTGCTGAGGAAGAGACCAAAGCTGAATAATGCTGGTGAGGATCTTCGTGGGTTGCTGACGCACGAAACAAGAATTTTTAGCCCCCGACCTTTGGGTACGGGGGTATAATTTAAAAATACTGGATATGAAGAAATTATTTTTAGCATTTGGTGCGTTGGCCATGTTGGGTGCCGTGTCCTGCAAGAAGGATAATCCTGAGGCCATTCCTGCTTATGCCGAGGGCAAGTATCAGCCTGTTGAGAAGGTTGCCACCATCAGTGAGGACGGCAATCTTGCCCAGGAGTGGGTTTGGGCCGATAAAAATCTAGACCACATTGTTGTGGCTGGCGAAGGCACGATTTCGCTCAGCTATGATGGCGACTTTATCGCTAAAGTGACTAGCAACGCCGGCAACAAAGAAGAGTTGCGCTACACTTATGCCAATAATCTGATATCGGGTTGTGATATCTATTATAATGGCAGTGAGGCTATTAAGTTTGGCAATGTGTTGCATGGTGCTAATGGCAAGATTAGCAGTGCCGATATCACGGTGTCGGATGGATTCTTGATGTCGATGATTGGCAATATGTTCGGTAATGGAGGTGGCTTGTTCAAGACATTGGGCCGTCCACTTACTGAGTCGTTAGTCAAAGTAGCTAATTTGCGTAGCCAGATGAATAACAGAAAGTTCGAGTTTGGCGGCACTACCATGAATATGGCCATGGTGTGGGATGGAGAGAACCTGAAACAGCAGATTGTCCACGGTGATATCGTCATGAATATCACCAGTGATGATATTGAGCTTCTCGGCCAGTTTCTGCCCATTCCGGACGAGTACCAGGGTATGCTGGAGTTGGCCATGATGCTGGGTGGCGGAAAACTGCCCATCACTATTGCCTATAACGACACGACCAATTGCACCTACGACAATAATTACAACCCCATGTTCTGCAATTGGACTCAGATGTTCTCTCCGCAGAACCTTTCGCTCAACAATGCAACTGTAGTTGAGCATCGCGGTGCCATGACTATGGGCATCACTATGATGGGGCAGACCACTAATCTGATGAACACCCCCTTGAACTCCACTGAAACCTATATTTACGAATACAACGACAAGAAGTATCCCACCCGAGTGAGTGGCGAAACCAATGTCATTTATACTTATAAGCAATGATTTACAGCGAAAAAGACCAACGCTTCAAGCGTTATACCATTACTTCGGCACTGCCATACGCTAATGGCCCAGTGCATATCGGACATTTGGCCGGCGTTTATGTACCTGCGGATGTCTATGCCCGCTATCTGCGCAGCGCAGGCGAGGAAGTAGTTTTTATTGGCGGTAGCGATGAGCACGGTGTGCCCATCACCATCAAGGCCCGCAAAGAAGGTGTAACCCCTCAGGATATCGTAGATCGCTATCACGGTATTATCAAGGAGTCTTTCAAAGAGTTAGGCATCTCTTTCGATATTTATAGCCGCACTTCCAGCCCCGAGCATCACGAAACTGCTTCGGCTTATTTCAAGAAATTGTTTGAGGAAGGCAAGTTTGTGGAAAAGACCTCCATGCAGTATTATGATGAAGAGGCCCACCAGTTTCTAGCCGACCGTTATATCACCGGCACCTGCCCGCATTGTGGCAATGAGCGTGCGTATGGCGACCAGTGCGAAGCCTGTGGTACTTCGCTGAATGCTACCGATTTGATCAACCCCAAGTCGGCATTGAGCGGCAATCCTCCCGTGATGAAGGAAACCAAGCACTGGTATCTGCCTCTCAATGAGGACGAACAGTGGCTGCGCGAATGGATTCTTGAACAGCACAAGGGCGATTGGAAGACCAATGTCTATGGTCAGTGCAAGTCTTGGATAGACGCTGGTTTGCAGCCTCGTGCCGTGACCCGCGATTTGGATTGGGGTGTGAAAGTTCCCGTTGAGGGTGCTGATGGCAAGGTGCTGTATGTGTGGTTTGACGCTCCTATCGGTTACATTAGCTTCACCAAGCAACTGAAAGGCGATGACTGGGAGAAATGGTGGAAGAATGAGGATACCAAACTGGTGCATTTTATCGGCAAGGATAATATTGTGTTCCACTGCATTATCTTCCCCTCTATGCTGAAAGCCGACGGCAGCTACATTCTGCCTCAGAATGTTCCCGCCAATGAGTTCTTGAACCTTGAAGGCGACAAGATTAGCACTTCCCGCAACTGGGCTGTCTGGCTGCACGAATATCTTAAAGACTTCCCCGGCAAACAGGATGTGCTGCGCTATACCCTTTGCAGCAATGCTCCTGAAACCAAAGATAACGACTTCACTTGGAAGGATTTCCAGCTGAAGAACAACTCTGAACTCGTGGCTATCCTTGGCAACTTTGTCAACCGCACCCTGGTGCTGACTCATAAGTTCTACGAGGGCAAAGTTCCGGCTGCTGGAGCTTGGGGCGACCTTGAGAATGAGGTGATTAAGGAGATGGCTGGTGTTCCCGAGAAGGTGGGTCGCAGCATCGAGACTTATCGCTTCCGCGAAGCACTGTCAGAGATGATGAACCTGGCACGTTTGGGTAACAAATATCTGACTGATACTGAGCCTTGGAAACTTATTAAAACTGATCCTGAACGTACCGCCACCGTGATGAATCTCTCATTGCAGATTTGTGCCAACTTGGCTGTGCTTTGTGAGCCTTTCCTGCCCTTCACTGCCGAAAAGATTCGTCGCATGATGAACCTCAGCGAGGGTCTGCGTTGGCGCGATGCTGGCAATGCCGAGTTGTTGGCTGCTGGCACCCAGATGGAGAAGCCCGTGCTGCTGTTTGAGCAGATTGACGATGCCACCATCGAGGCCCAGGTCAACAAACTGATTGAGACCAAGAAACAGAACGAGTTGCAGGCTTGGACTCCCAAGTCAGCGAAAGAAACCGTTGCCTTTGACGATTTTGGTAAGTTGGATATCCGCGTGGGTACTGTGCTGGAGTGCACCAAGGTGCCTAAGGCCGACAAACTCTTGCAGTTCAAGATTGAAGACGGCATGGGAACCCGCACCATTGTGAGCGGTATCGCCAAATTCTATCCTGAGCCCGAGAAACTGGTAGGCATGCAGGTCTGCTTCATTGCCAACTTTGCACCTCGCAAGCTGAAAGGTGTTGAAAGCCAAGGTATGATTCTGAGCGCAGAGGACAAGGACGGCCGATTGGTGCTCATCACTCCTAGCCAGCTTGTCACCCCTGGTTGCAACGTAGGCTGATAATAAATGGCAATACTACTTTTAGGCGGCAATGGACTGTTGGGGCACAATGTGCTGAACCAACTTCTGCAGCAAGGTCATGAGGTTCATGCCTTGCTGCGGAATCCTGCCGCCTTACATATTAATACAATGCCTAACAACCATAGGGTTGAAATCTTTCAAGGATCTTTGTTGAATGATGATGATTTGAACCGTGCCGCCCAGGGTTGTGATGGAATAGTCAATTGTGCAGGAGTGACCGACATGTCGCTCCTTTCTTATGCCGATTATCTGCCAGTTAACCGAGACCTCTGTGGCCGTCTGCTAGAAGTGATGAAACATCATGGAATCAGTCGTTTAGTGCATACCAGCACTGCCAATACTATTGGTTATGGCACCCCGGAAATGAAGGCCTCCGAAGATAGCCAAATGCAGCCGCCCTTCAGCCATTCATTTTATGCAAAAAGTAAGTTGGAAGGGGAGAGGCTATTGCAAGAAGGAGCCAGGCAACATGATGACTGGCATATTATTATCGTCAATCCGGGATTCATGATTGGCGCATTCGACACCAAGCCCAGTTCGGGTGCGTTGTTGTTGGCCGCATACCAAAAACCTCTGATGTTGGCACCGCGTGGAGGCAAAAGTTTCATCCATGTGGCCGATGCTGCGGTGGCCATAGTCAATGCGCTGGACTGCGGAGTGCATGGAGGACGATATCTGCTCACTGGCGAAAACCTCTCATTGCATGAGTTTTATCAATTGCAGAAGCGGACTTGTGGATATCGCCAGTGGTTGATTGCCGTGCCTAATTGGCTACTTGAGATGGTAGGTTATGTGGGCAATTTGCTGCGGTGGCTAGGCATAAAGACTCAGGTTTCAAGTCGGAATGTTCGCCAACTAATGGTGAAGGAGTATTATGATAACACCCATGCTTGCAGAGATCTAGCTATGCCGCAAACTGAGGTTTCTAGGGCGATAACAGACTTTTTTGACTGGTATAAAAACAACAATTAGTCAGTCCAGAAGCATTTATACTATTTTAGTCATGTAATTCGCTGTGCTTTATAAGGTTTGCTATATGTTGGCATCCGCAATTTCCTCTGTTGTGCAGGTGTCACGAGAGAAAGGGTCCGGGCAAACGAAATTGCAATTATGTAAAATGTAAGATATCAATCATATAAGTGCTACACTTATATTTTAGTTCCAAAAATATATAATATTTGAGAAAAAAAGTGTAATTTTGCATTTTGAAATCAATTTAGCTTGCAGGTGTGTTAAAGAGGTTCTGCACATCTGGAAGTTCAGGGGACAATAGAACCTAAAATTTATAATTGTTTGGATATGAGAAAAATATTCTTATGCGTAATGGCAGCACTTGTTATGTGTGCTTGCGGTACTAAGACTTCTGTTGAGGTTCAGAAGAAAGGGTCGTCAGGTAAGACTTTGGAGCTGTTGGTAGTGGCTGATAAAGCAGTCTACCAAGGCGAAGTCAAAGATCTGATAGACTCATTATATGGTTCTCAGCAACCAGGCATGGCTTCCGCCGAGAAAAGATTTGACATTGTCAACATTCCCCTCTCGTCCTATGAGAATTCTGAGATGTTCCGCAACCATCGCAACATCCTGGTTCTTGATGTCAATCCTGAGAATCCGGATAAAGTCTATATGCATGTTGATGAATATGCTGCGCCTCAAGTGGTTCTTGACTTTGCTGTAAAGGACACAAAATCTCTTTGCGACAATTTGCGCAAATATGAGTCTGTGCTGCTTCGCGAGCTCTATAAAGCTGAGCATCGCCGTGTTATCAAAGCTTTCAACAGCATGCGCGACTATGATTTGTGCGATAAATTCTATAAAAAATTCGGTTTCAGCCTCACATTCTCCAACGAGTTCACATGGGCTAAGGATGCAGATGATTTTGTGTGGATCCGCCGCGAAGCTAAAGATTTCGGCATCGGCATCTTGGTTGATGTGTTCCCCTATGTTGAAAAATTCACCTTTACCGAACAGCAAGTCCTTGACCGCATGGACACTATCATGAAGCGTCATGTTCCGGCCAGTGCGGATGGCAGCTATATGGGTCTTGAAAGACGCCGCGACGACCATGGTAACTATCTGGCTCCCATTGTTGTCAACAAAGTTGATTTCCCCAACACAGAGTATTGTATCGAGACCCGTGGCTCTTGGCGCTCGTTTGGCGATTTCATGGGCGGCCCATACGTCAATTATGCCTTCCTTTCGCAAGACAAAAAGAATGTCATTATGCTGACAGCCTATGTCTATTGTCCGCGCAATAAACCCTGGACCAAGCGCGACCTGCTCATGCAGGTGGAGAGCATTTGCTGGTCATATAAGTTAGACAAATAAGCATCATTGTTTTGAAGAAGATAATATATCTAGGAGTTTTTGTGCTGTTGGCATTAACGTCATCAGCACAAAACTTATTGTCGAGATGTCAGTTAGGACCGACTGTGGGCGGAATGAATTACCTTGGCGATCTCAATGACCAGAGTATGTTCGGCCATGTCAGCCTTGCTGGAGGAATTGTGGCCAGGTGCAATTTAGACACACGGTGGACCATCTCCGTGGGAGGAACCTATGGCCACATCGAAGGCGGCAACCCCGATGTGGTT
Organism: Bacteroidales bacterium; assembly: GCA_045597945.1. Classification (GTDB taxonomy): domain Bacteria; phylum Bacteroidota; class Bacteroidia; order Bacteroidales; family P3; genus Colimorpha. The sequence continues at coordinate 14,040 of JAZLLD010000009.1, read as the reverse complement.
TTTCGCCGCAACCTCAGTTTCCGCTCCTATGTTGCCGAAGGCTTTCTCCGTGCAGAATTTAATTTCCTGCCGTATGGCCTAGGTTCGGGGGCGCTCAAGCGCTCAACACCCTATATCTTTTGCGGTGTGGGCTTCTTCAAATTTAACCCTCAGGCACTTTACGTCGATGTCAACGACGGTTCTGCCCAATGGTATGATTTACAGCCTTTAGGCACCGAAGGCCAAGGCACTGCGGCTTATCCTGACCGCAAACTGTATAATCTTGTTGACATCTGTATGCCTTTTGGCGTGGGCTATCGTTGGAGGCTTTCTCCGGGAGTGCACCTGACTGCCGAATACGGCTGGCGCAAAACCTGGACCGACTATCTTGACGATGTGAGTACCACTTATGTGGGCTCGGAAGTGCTGTTGGGTCCTGGCGGAGGTGGCAATACTGCCGCCATGCTTGCCGACCGCTCAAGCGAGGTTGTGCCTGGCTATGTCAACGCACCAGGTATCAAACGTGGCGACGATTCGCTAGATGATTGGTATGCTTACTTCAGCCTCTCCCTCACATTCTCCACAGAAATGCTCTTTGGCTGGATGAGAGGAAAACGCTGTGATTTATAGAGAAATAGAAAAAACAATATATGAAACTCGAAGACATCGACAAAACCCGAGTGCCACAACATGTGGCCATCATTATGGATGGTAATGGACGCTGGGCTCAGCGACAAGCCCACAAGCGAATTTTCGGCCATCAGAATGCTATGACTGCTGTAAGGCAGGCTGTGGAAGCTGCCGTGGCAACGGGTGTCAAATACCTCACCCTCTATACTTTCAGTACCGAAAACTGGAATCGTCCGCAAGATGAGATCGACGGTTTGATGGAGTTGCTCATAAAGGCCGTCCGCGACGAAACCAAAACTCTGATGGACAATAATGTGCGTCTGCAGACAATTGGCGAGACCAACCGTATTCCCGAGAAATCGCGCAAGAAGTTGTTGGAATGCATAGAGGAAACTTCGGGCAACACCGCCATGACTCTTGTTCTGGCCCTCAGCTATAGTGCTCGTTGGGAGACGGCTGAAGCCATCAGGGCTATCTGCAACGATGCCAAGGAAGGAAAGCTCAGGGCCGATGAAGTGACGGAAGAGACTCTGCGTAACTATCTTGTTACCAAGGATTATCCTGACCCCGACCTGCTAATTCGCACAGGCGGCGAACTGCGCATCAGTAATTTTCTGTTGTGGCAGATGGCCTACACCGAGTTCTATTTCAGCGAGCAGTTGTGGCCTGACTTTAGAAGGGAGGACTTCTACGACGCAATAGTTGATTTCCAGAGCCGTCAGCGCCGTTTTGGCAAGACGGGCGACCAAGTGTCGCAGTGATTTCAAGAGGGAAGCCGGTACCTAGGCAGGCTTATCTGGGTTGAAGATCTAGAATGCCTTTTAGTCTCGCTTGGAGGAGGGCAGTCATGCCTAAGTTGATACTTCGGTGTGGGGTGTCTGCGTGTAGGTGGCAGCCTCGGGGTTACCCCGTAGGATGAGCGGGCTTACAGCGGAGGTAGAGCGAAGGATAGGCGAAGCCTCTCTCTGCATTTTTTTTGCCGTTTGAACCTGTCGGAGATGGGCTCGGATGTGGCTGAAGTGGGGAATGTGGGCGAAAAATATTATTTTTTGCAATATGTGTATAATAAAATATACAAAATTGAGTTATTAATTGTAGGTTATGCTAGTGTTATGTCGCTAGCTGTGCAATTAAGAAATTAAAAGACTACTAGATACAACTGATGAAGAAGATATTTATTGTCCTGCCCATGTTGCTCGCATTGCTGTTCTCGGTGCCGAGCCGTGCTCAGGTTGTTGTTGGCAATCAGGATTATGATATTGACTATCTTACCCCCAAGACTTATGAGATTGGTGGTATTACCTTCTCTGGGGCTGAGAACTATGATACGCGAATGATTCTCCTTATTGCAGGTCTGCAGGTGGGTGATGAGGTTCGTGTGCCCAGCGACAAGATTTCGAATGCTGTTGATCGCCTTTGGAAGCAGGGCCTTTTTGAGGATGTGCAGATTTATGTGACTCGCATTCAGAACAACAAGATTTTCTTCGAAATTGAGCTGCGTAGCCGTCCCAAGCTTTCGCGTTTCCGTTTTGAGGGTGTGAAGAAGAATGATGTGGACAAGTTGAAGGATGAGATGAAGATTGCTGCCGGCGATGTGGTGACTGAGAACTTGCTGGCCAACTCGAAAAATAAAATCCGTGCCTATTATCTTGAAAAGGGCTTCACCAATGTCGCAGTGTCGGCCACTACCGAGGTAGACACCGCACAGGAATATAAAGATGGCCGCGTGATTATTAATTTCAAAGTCAAGACCGGCAAGAAGGTGAAGATTGACTCCATCATTTTTGAGGGCAATGACAGTATTGCGACCAACAAGCTGCTCAAGAAAATGGCCAACACCCACGATGTCAACTATTGGAAGAAGTTGTATTTCTGGACTCCCGGTTTCTGGAAGGCTTCCAAATATCAGGAGGCCAAGTTTAACGAGGATTTGGAGAGCATTATCACTTACTATAATGAGAATGGTTATCGTGATGCCCGTGTGATTTTTGACACCGTCTATATGAAGAAGCCTGACTCGCTTTTCAAGAAGGATGCCAAGAATGACAGCTATATAGTGAAGGTCAAGGTGCATGAGGGTGAGAAATTCTATTTCCGCAACATCAATTTCACAGGCAACACTGTCTATACTTCTGAGTTGCTTGCTAAGCATCTGCGTCTTTCTAAGGGCGATCCGTACAACCGCACTTTGTTGGACATGAACCTCCGTTATAATCCCTCGGGTACGGATATTTCCTCTATGTACATGGATAATGGATATCTTTTCTTCAGAGCCACTCCGGTGGAGGTCGGTGTCCAGAACGACTCTATTGATATTGAGATCCGTATCTACGAAGGTAAGCAGGCTCGCGTGCGCAATGTCGTTCTTGAAGGCAATACGATCACCAACGACCGGGTGATTATGCGCGAGCTTCACACTCGTCCCGGCGACCTCTTCAGCCGCGATGCCATCATGCGCAGCCGCCGCGAGTTGGCCACTTTGGGCTATTTCAAGGAGGAATCCATCATGCCCGATGTAAAGCCTAACGAAAAAGACGGCACGGTGGATGTTGTCTACAAGGTTGAGGAAGGCAACACCAGCCAGATTCAGCTGCAGGGCGGCTACGGTAGCAGAATGTTCATCGGTTCGCTGGGTCTCTCGCTCAACAATTTCTCGGCCCGCAATATCTTCAACAAGAAGGCTTGGGTGCCATTGCCTGCGGGTGATGGCCAGAAGTTGTCGCTGAACCTGGTGACTAACGGCACATATTATTCTGCTGTCAATGCTTCTTTCACCGAGCCCTGGCTGGGCGGCAAGCGTCCGCAGTCGTTGGGTGTGTCGGTTTACTATCAGCACTATAGCAATGGCGGTATTATCTTGAATGTCGATAAGAATTCCCCGAAATATTATTCGCTGGGTCTTGCCGGTGCCGCAGTTTCGCTGTCCAAGCGTCTGAAATGGCCGGATGACTATTTTATCCTCTCTCATAGTTTGGCTTATAAGCACTATAACCTCCACAACTACACACTTATGGCAGGTTCTACCTTCACTGAGGGTGTGGCAAATGAGCTCACTTATGGCATTACTATCAGCCGCAACTCGCTCGATTCGCCTATCTATGCCCGCAGTGGTTCTGAGGTCTCTGTTTCGGGTTCGGCCACTCCGCCATATTCTTTCTTCAAGGATCGCGACTATGCTTCGCTTACCCCACAGGAGAAATACCGTTGGGTTGAATACTATAAATTTAACTTCCGTGGTTCGTGGATGCTCAATCTTATTGGCGATGTTGTTCTCAATGCCCGCGCTCGTTTCGGTTGGCTGGCTGCATATAACCAGGATCTCGGCATTTCGCCCTTTGGCCGATACTATCTCGGCGGCGATGGTCTTCAGTCGTGGATGATTGATGGTCGCGAGGTTGTTCCTCAGCGCGGCTACACCAATTTCTCCCTCAGCCCTTCCGATGGTGCTTCGGTATTTGACCGTTTTACCATTGAGGTGCGTCAGCCCATCATCGAGAGTGCAAGTGCCACCATCTGGGTTCTTGGATTCCTCGAAGGCGGTAACTCATGGAGTCATATCCGCGAATTCCAGCCTTTCAAACTGTACAACTCCGTGGGTCTTGGCGTTCGCGTACACATGCCTATGTTCGGCCTCATCGGTGTTGACTGGGGTTATGGATTCGACGGTGTCGATGGCGGTTCCCACTTCCATTTCAGCATCGGACAAAGTATTGATTAATAGCTAAGGTTTATGAAACGACTCACTGTTGCATTATTCTTCTTGATGGCCTTCTTCTCGCAAGTCCAGGCGCAAAAGTATGCTTGCGTCAATACTGAGTACATCCTCAACAGTATGCCCGAATACAGCCAGGCCATGAACAAGATTAATAAATATATTGATGAGTGGCAGAAGGAACTGATGGCAAAACAGCAGGAGGTTGATGAATTGCGTCAGCAGTATGAGCAGGAGGCTTATCTGCTGCCCGACAATCTTAAGCAGCGTCGTCAGGATGAAATCAAGACCAAAGAGACTGAATTGCGAACTCTCCAGCACCAGCGTTTCTCTACAGGCGGCGACCTTGACCAGAAGCGCGCGGAACTGATGAAGCCGGTCCAGGATCGCATATATAATGCCATTGAGCGTGTGGCCAGAGAAAAGAGCTATGCCTTTGTTTTCGACAAAGCAGCTTCTAATACAATACTTTATGTTGGCGAGAAATACGATATAAGCAACCAGGTGCTTGAGATGCTGGGTGTTAAACCCGGCCAGGCTCCTTCGCCGGATGACTCGTCGGCCAAACAGTCTCGCTCTGGCAGCCCCGCAGGTGGCGGAAGTGCCAAGTCGCCTACAAGGGCCGAGAAAAATAAATAATGAATAATAATATTAATAATACATAAAATGAAGAAAGGAATTATCGTAGTTATGGTAGCTCTGCTCGCTTTCGCCGGCAGCGCTATGGCTCAGAAAACCATCAAACTTGGTCACATCAACTCCAACGATCTTATGCAGATTATGCCCGGTCGCGACACCGCACAGGCTCAGTTGCAGAAAGAGGTTGAAGACCTCCAGGCTGAGATGGAGTCGATGAAGAAAGAGTACGAGACTCGTGTTAACGACTACATCGCCAAGAAAGACCAGCTTTCCGAGCTTATCCGCAAGACCAAGGAGAGCGACTTGCAGGCTATGGCCGCACGTATCGAAGAGTGGCAGCAGAATGCCCAGACCCTCCTCCAGGAGCGTCAGGAAGCTCTGCTCAAACCCATCGTCGATCGCGCCAAGGCTGCTATCGAGGCTGTTGGTAAGGAGAATGGTTATACCTATATCCTTGACTCTGGTGTAGGCACCGTGCTCTATTCTCAGGACAGCGACGACATCATGCCTCTTGTCAAGAAAAAACTTGGTCTGAAATAATCAGTCAGACACATATTTCTGAACACATGAGAGGCCATCCTATGGGTGGCCTCCCATGTAAGATGGAATCGGCCGTAAAGAATTCTTTTGTAAAGCAATTAACCAGTAGTCATGTTAGTAAAAACCTTCGGTAGTGCGATTTGTGGTGTCAATGCCATGGTGGTCACTGTTGAGGTCAGCGTTGAAAAGGGCGTTAACTTCAGCATTGTCGGCCTTCCTGATAGTGCTGTGCGCGAGAGCCAACAGCGTATTGCGACAGCTGTCAATCAGTACGGGTTTCACATTCCGGGCAAAAGGGTGGTGGTCAATATGGCTCCTGCCGATATCAAAAAAGAGGGTGCTGCCTACGATTTGACGATTGCTATTGGTATTCTTGCCGCTGCCGGCAATATTCAGGCCGACGAATTGGAACATTATGTCATCATGGGCGAGTTGTCGCTCGATGGCAGTCTGCGTCCCATCAAGGGAGTGTTGCCCATAGCCATTGAGGCTCGGCGTCAGAAATTCAAGGGTCTTATTGTCCCTCAGGAAAATGCTAAGGAAGCCGCCATTGTCAACAATCTGGAAGTATATGGTGCAGAGAATATCAAGCAGGTGATAGACCATCTCAACGGCGAGAAATTGTTGGAGCAGAAGATTGTCGACACCAGGGCTGAATTTGCCAGCCATCTCAATCAGTACGAATTTGACTTTGCCGATGTTAAAGGCCAGTCTGTGCTCAAGCGTGCGTTGGAGATTGCTGCCGCCGGTGGCCATAACGTAATCATGATAGGTCCTCCGGGTTCCGGCAAGACCATGTTGGCCAAGAGAATTCCATCAATCCTTCCTCCGCTCAGTCTGGAAGAAGCATTGGAAACTACTCAGATACATAGTGTTGCAGGCAAGATGAGCAAGGACGACTCGCTGATGGCAGTTCGTCCTTATCGTGCGCCGCATCATACAATTTCGGATGTGGCCCTCGTGGGTGGTGGTGCAAATCCGCAGCCTGGCGAAATCAGTCTGGCACATAATGGTGTGCTCTTCCTGGACGAGCTTCCGGAGTTTCGTCGTTCTGTCTTGGAGGTTATGCGTCAGCCTATGGAGGAACGCAGAGTGACCATTTCCCGTGCCAAGATGACTGTAGACTATCCTGCCAGCTTCATGCTAGTGGCTGCTATGAATCCTTGTCCCTGTGGATATTACAATCATCCCAAGATTGCCTGCACCTGTCCGCCAGGTGCCGTGAAAAAGTATATGAACAAAGTGTCGGGACCATTGCTGGACCGAATTGACATCCAGATTGAGGTGATTCCCGTACCTTTCAGCCAGTTGGCAAATGAGAAGCCGGGCGAGTCGAGTGCCGAAATCCGCAAGCGTGTTGTGGCTGCGCGGCAGATTCAGGTGGAAAGATTCAAGGGCTGCCAAGGAGTGCACTGCAATGCACAGATGACTAGCAAGCTCTTCCGCCAGTATTGTGTGCTTGATGCAGACTGCCAGGAGATGATGCGTCTAGCTATGGATCGCCTGGGTCTTTCGGCCCGCGCTTACGACCGAGTCATCAAAGTGGCCCGCACCATAGCTGACCTTGCCAATTCACAGGCAATCACCGCCGAACATCTTGCCGAAGCCCTCACTTATCGCTCGCTTGACCGCGACAGCTGGGGGAGATAAGGTCTGTGGTTTTGAATCCATAGGGAAACCACTTGATTTTAGGCTGTAAGGTGAAATATAGAAATGATTTGTCTGAACAATAATACTTTGTAAATTTAAGAACTAATGCAACTTGAACTACTTTCACCGGCTAAGAACTATGAACAAGGCTGCGAGGCCATCAATCATGGCGCGGATGCCGTGTATATTGGTCCGCAGAGTTTTGGTGCCCGTGTGGCGGTGGGCAACTCGGTGAGCGACATCGAGCGGCTGGCCAGATATGCCCATGTGTATCGGTCCAAAGTATTTGCGACGGTTAATACCTTGTTGTTCGACAATGAATTGGATGCTGCGGTAAAGCTTATAAATGATTTGTATGAGGCGGGTGTCGATGCTGTGATTATGCAGGATATGGGTCTGCTTGAGTGCGAGCTGCCACCGATTGAGCTTCACGCCAGTACGCAGATGCACAACGCTTCGCTTGAGCGAATTCAGTTCATGGAGAAAGTTGGTTTCAGCCGTGTGATTCTGGCCCGTGAGACTTCGCTAGAGCAGATGGCCGAAATCAGACGGAACACTCAAGTGGATCTGGAAGCCTTTGTACAGGGGGCTCTGTGTGTGAGTTATAGTGGGCAGTGCTATATGAGTCAATATCTCAGCCAGCGTAGTGGCAACCGCGGATGTTGTGGACAGCCGTGTCGCTCAACATACGACCTCTATGACGAGCAGGGCAATTTGTTGCGCAAATCCGAGCATCTCCTTTCGCTAAAAGATTTCTCGGCTGCCCGACAGTTGGAGAATATGATTGATGCCGGTATTACCTCCTTTAAAATTGAGGGCCGACTGAAGGATATGGGTTATGTGAAGAATGTGACGGCATATTACCGCCAGCTGCTGGATGATATTATGTTGGGTAGAACCGATTGTCAGCCAGCATCTTCTGGCCGTTGTGAATTCTATTTCATGCCCGACTTGGAGAAGACTTTCAATCGCGGATTTACCGATTATTTCCTCCAGGAGCGCAAGCCCATGGCCACGATGAGCACTCAGAAGTCTCTGGGCAAGAAGATTGGAGTGGTTTCCAAAATCGATCGTAACAATATCACTGTCAAATGCGATGCCGTACTAACTGCAGGCGACGGCCTTTGCTATTTCAATCCGCAGGGGGTGCTTGAAGGATTCTTTGTCAATCATGTGCAGGGCAATATGTTCCAACCCAACCGAATGGCGGATAGTCTGGCTGTGGGAACCCAGCTTTGGCGGAATAACGACCAGGCTTTTGAAAAACAACTGCAAGGTAAAACAAGTAGCCGCAAAATTGGTCTTAGTCTTCAAGTCTCAAATGTTGGCAACAAGATGGTTTTTGATTTTGTTGATGAGGATGGTGTCGAACTGCAGGCCACATATTGTTGCGAGCAGGGCTTGGCGCAGAACAGAGAGCGGGCTATAGAGCAGTTGCAGACTCAGCTTTCTAAATTGGGTGGCACTGTATTCGCGATAGCTGATTATAAGAATCGTTGTGATGAGGTTTATTTCCTTCCGGCATCGGTGCTCAACGAGATCAGGCGCGACGCAGTAGCAAAACTCGAAGCCAAACGCCAGCAATACCACCTGGATCATCGCGGCCATAGCAATTCATTGTCCGAGCGGCAAGCCAACACAGTTCCTTATTTTGAGCAACGGCTGGATTATCGTGCCAACATACTCAATGCAACGGCTGAACAGTTTTATCGCCGTCATGGTGTGCAGGCGCTTGAATATGGACTTGAGAAGACTTTGGATTACCCTGGGAAGCCTCTCATGACCACTAAATATTGTATTCGCTTTGAGTTGGGTTCCTGCCTCATGGGCAAGAATCGCAAGCCCGCCAAGAAGGCCTTGCCCGATGGTCCGCTCTATCTGCGAAACAACAAAAATTGGTTCCAGCTGCAGTTCGACTGCAAAAATTGTATGATGAAAATTGTCCTTTCCGACAAAAAAATCAATTTTTAATCGTTTGAATGTAAATTCATAATTACAAGATATTCAATAATCTAGATGTGATTTAGGAGAAAAGAGGAAAAATATGGAGAAAAACTGGATTTTTCCTCGGAATATCTTTGTACTTTTGCATCAACAAAAAAAGACACAAAAAGTCTGATTAACGAAAAAGTAAAAACAAGAATTATTAATAGAAAGGAGTTACATTATGAAAATGTCTCGTTTAATAAGCATGGTTCTTTTGGGAGTTGCCCTTGTTGCCACTCCAGTTTATGCACAGCGTGGCGGCGGTGGCCGCAGTGGTGGCGGTTCCAGCCATAGCAGCGGCGGTAGCTATTCCGGCGGTGGCCGTTCCTCTGGTGGATATTCCGGCGGCAGTTACTCAAGTGGCCGTTCCTCTAGCAGCTATTCCAGCAGCCGTTCTTCCAGCAGCTATTCCTCGCCTAGTCGCTCTAGCAGCTATTCCTCGCCTAGTCGCTCCTCCAGCAGCTACTCTTCGCCGAGTCGTTCCTCTAGCAGCAGCTATTCTGGCAGTCGTTCCAGCGAAAGCTACTCTGGTAGCCGTGGTAGCTATACTCCTAGAAGCTCTAGCAATACTGGTGTTAGCAATGTACAAAGAAATACCAACGATAGAAGTGTTTCTCGCACAGGTAGCGTCCCCGGTCAGATCCGTAGCCGTTCAGGTATGACCGAAAGCTCTCGTAGCAGCAGTCTGGGCAGCGGACGTCCTAGCGGCGTGGCTCCTACCCCCGAAGGTGGATATGCTCGCCCCGGTCATCCCAACGGACCGATGCCTCCCTCGCATCATCCAATGCATCCTGCTCCCTACTTCTATCATCCTCATCATCACTGCATGGTGCACTGCCACCCAATCTACTGGGATCCTTGCTGCTACCATCACTACTACTGGCCTGGCTTCTGGCTCTACTGCAATAGCTATTGGTACGATTATCATGTGACAGATGTTGTTGTCGTAAGAAGATATGTTCACGATACCTACAAGATGGACCTTATCACCTACGCAGTCAATGGCGACTATATGTATGCACTGGTCAACGACCCCGATGGCCATACCTACATCCAAATCTACGACCAGAGCGATAAACTCCTTGCTGAACAGCAGGTCAGCCGCAAATATTGCAAGATGGAAGTTGACGCACAGAATGGCGGTTGCTGGATTATGAAGAAACGCGACAAAGATGCTCTCCTCTTCCTCTATTCCGATGGCCAACTCTACATCTACGAAGCCGACAAGTAGCAATTTTTGATCATTATACTAAGTTATCTTACTATAGCAAGAGTCTCAACGGGACTCTTGCTTTTTTGTTTTCATAGGCTTTGTTTCAGACCCAAAAGTGCGGGTGTCGGAACCGTCCATGCGAAATTTGTAAAAAGTTATTTGTGTATATGAAAAAAAAAGTGTAATTTTGCAAAATCAAAATATGAAGACAAATAGTTCATATCTCTACATTCTCTGCAGCTTCTTAAATATCAAGAAGAGAGATGTTTACGACTGTTTGTAGGCCATAGGTCGAGCTTTGCTCCCTGTGGTCAGTTGCCCTTTTTGCATTAGGCAAAAAGCATAAAATTGTATCCAATTTATTTTATTTATAACCATTTAATTTCAAATACCATGGAATTACCTTTTGCTGAAGCGTGGAAAATTAAGATGGTTGAACCTCTTAAGAAATCCACTCGCGAACAACGCGAAAAATGGCTCGAAGAAGCTAAACAGAACATTTTCATGCTCAAGAGCGACTATGTCTACATCGACCTTCTGACCGACTCCGGTACCGGCGCTATGTCCGACCGTCAGTGGGCTGCTATGATGATGGGCGATGAGAGCTACGGCGGCGCTCGTTCTTTCTACAACTTCAAGGACACCGTCACCGGCATCACCGGCTTCCCCTATGTGATTCCTACCCACCAGGGTCGTGCTGCTGAGAACGTTCTCTTCTCCGCTATCGTTAAGGAAGGTATGGTTGTGCCCGGCAACGCTCATTTCGACACCACCAAGGGCCACATCGAGTTCCGCAAAGCTAAGGCTATCGATGTCACCATCCCCGAGGCTAAAGACACCCAGCTCGAAATCCCCTTCAAGGGCAATGTCTCCCTCGAACTCCTCGAGAAGGTGCTGAAAGAGAACCCCGGCAATGTGCCCGTGATGATCCTCACCGTTACCAACAACACCGTTGGTGGTCAGCCCGTTAGCATGAAGAACATCCGCGAGACCTGCGAACTCTGCCACAAATACAATGTTCCCGTCAATATCGACTCCGCTCGCTTCATCGAGAACGCTTACTTCATCAAGACCCGCGAAGAAGGCTATGCCGACAAGACCATCGCTGAGATCTGCGCTGAGATGTTCAGCTATGCTGACAGCATGACCATGTCTGCTAAAAAGGACGGTCTCGTCAACATGGGTGGTTTCATCGCTACCCGCAAAGAGGACTGGTACGAAGCTGCTAAGGCTTTCGCTATCCCCTTCGAGGGCTTCCTCACCTATGGTGGTATGAACGGCCGCGACATGGACGCTCTCGCAGTTGGCCTGCGTGAGAACCTTGAGTTCGATATGGTTGAGACCCGCGTTAAGCAGGTTGAATACCTCGCTAAGAAACTCGACGAGTATGGCATCCCCTATCAGCGTCCTGCTGGTGGTCACGCTATCTTCGTTGATGCCGACAAGATCCTCACCAACGTGCCTAAGGAAGAGTTCCCCGCTCAGACCCTCACTTGCGAGCTCTACCTCGAAAGTGGTGTCCGCGCTTGCGAAATCGGTTACGTCCTCGCTGACCGCGACCCCGTGACCCGCGAGAACCGCTTCGGTGGCCTCGACTTCGTACGCCTCTGCATCCCCCGTCGTGTTTACACCAACAACCACATGGACGTTATCGCTGCCGCTCTTAAGAACGTTTACGACCGCCGCGAAACCATCACCCGTGGTCTCGAAATCACCTGGGAAGCTGAGCTCATGCGTCACTTCACCTGCCAGTTCCGCCGCCTCAAATAGTCCGGCAACTGACTGCCAAATACAAAGCCTCGACCCTCACGGGCCGAGGCTTTTTTTGTTATTTCATCATCAAATAATGCTATTGATTCGTGTTGGCTATTTCAAAATCTCATCATTCCATAGTTTCTGTAGGAAAATGGTGGCAGGGTATATCTCTATATCATTTAGTTGCCTGGGCTTGGCATCCAATGATACTACAATAAGTCGCGCTTCTGGATGTTCTTCTTTGAAGAGTCTGAGGCCCGACAATTGACGTGCTTGTACTTGATTGGATGATTTGATTTCTATGGCCACTTGTGCGTCACCCAGGACAGCATCGACCTCGTGCTCCGAATAGGTGTGCCAATAGCTAAGAGCATTCTCAATATTTCGATAGCTGAGATAAGCTATCAATTCTTGGATAATCAAGTGCTCAAAGGCATGGCCAAAATCAGCAGAGCCAGGCACTAAAGCCTTCCTACCTAGGAGATAGTTGGGTATGCAGACATCAAAATAATAGAACTTGGGTGACTGGCGCAATTTGCGTTTAACAGCCTTTTGATATGCGGGTATCATATAACCCACCAAGGTCTCTTCTAATATGGCGAAGTACTCTTTGACAGTCTTTGAGTCTATGCCACAGTCGTTAGCAATATTGCTATAGTTAACCATTTCTCCATCGGTCAGCGCAGCTACTTCCATAAACCGGTTGAAAGCTTGCAGGTTGCGCACCAACGACTCCGCCTTTATCTCTTCCTTTAGATACACTCCGATGTAGGCCTGCATTCTCCGCCATGCAACATCCGGTGTGGCCATATAATGTCGGGGTAAAAGACCTTGGTTGACGGCCCTTATCAAATCAAAATCAGGGATTTCAGCACTTACCAATGGAAATAATCTTATCGGTATCGCTCTTCCGCCTAAGGTATTGATACCTTGCCGCTTCAGCTTTCTAGCACTGCTTCCACAGAGGATAAAACGCAGATTCTTGCGCACTATCAACCGATGCACTTCGTTGAGGAGTCCAGGCAGTAAAGGAACCTCGTCAATCACCACCAGGCTATTGTCGGGCAACATAGACAGCTCTTGGCTCAATAAATCCGGGTTGCGACTTAGACGTTCTAGCGTTTTGCCATCCAACAAATCATACCAAGTAGCATCGGGATAACGTTCCATCAGCAAAGTTGACTTGCCTGTTTGACGGGCACCAAAGACGAACACGCTGTCACCATCTACAATTGATAAATCTACAATACGGTTATACATAACATCAAAAAGACCTGTTACTATTTTTTGCAAAAATACTACTTTTTTATCAATTATTGAGTATTTAAAATAATAATTTTAGTCTTTTAATTGAATTACAACAATATAACACTCTATAAAATCATGAATATTCGGAGTGCTACTCCGAAAAATTCAGTAATTTTCGGAATAGCACTCCAAATTTTCAATAATTTTTCGGAATAGAAAGTGCGCTATTAAGGCTAATGATGGTTGATTGTTGCTGCCTATTTATATCCTCTATTGATTCACGTCGCCAGGCAAGCGGATTGACGGCAAGAATTTGGCATAGTAGCGCCTACGGCAGTATTTACCGCAGGCACATAGATGATGTCCTCTTTACGAAATTCGACCCAAACATAGAGAACATCCGTTAGTACCGAATCAAATAATTTGATGATTAATGCGGATTGAAAATCCTTATAGTACATTTAGTCGGATTATAAAATACGACTAAACGGCAAGTGGTTAGAACATCCCGGAGGATAAAAACCATCACCCGTGGTCTCGAAATCACCTGGGAAGCTGAGCTCATGCGTCACTTCACCTGCCAGTTCCGCCGCCTCAAATAGTCCGGCAACTGACTGTCAAATACAAAGCCGCGACCCTCACGGGCCGAGGCGTGTTTCAATGTTGAATAATGGGTTCCGGCTAAAGT
>JAZLLD010000008.1:0-3430 GCA_045597945.1 Bacteroidales bacterium | reverse complement strand
GGAGACGGGGGCGGCAGGCTGGTGGTAGTTGTTGCCATCACATGAGGCGAGGATGGTGCAGGAGCCGCCCGCGAGGAGGTGGAGTGTGGAGCCGTCGATGCGGGCTATGGAGGTGTCGGAGCTGGAGTAGGACACGGGGAGTCCGCTGGTAGAGGTGGCGGTGAGTGCGACGGGGCTGTCGGCAAGGGTGAAGTTGAGTTCCTGCTCCCAGATGATGGACTGCGGCTCTCGCAAGTCAGGCCTGACGTAAGGGTGCATGAAAGCGGTATCTACATATTTTGCGACAAAAGCTCGGCCTGCACCAGAACCATATATGTGATGCTCGCCCAAATCGGCATCACCAGTCAATGTGCCTGCCAGATATAGCACGCTGTCTTGAAGTAGTATAGGACCGTTTATACACCTAGTGCTTTCTGTCCCGAAATCGAAATAATCTATCACAGTCCCATCATAGTCCCAAACCATTAAGCCCATTCCTTTGGCAGCAGGATTTGATAATGTTATAGTATCAAACCAAGAAATACTTTGGTTATAGCTGACTTCTGAGAAAACACGATTGTTGTGTGCAACAAAATTACATAGGGTTAAATAAGTTACAGTTCCATTGCTATTTGTGGCGTCAGTGGCTCCGTTGGTTGGAGCAATTCCGCATGAGAGGAATTGCCCTGATGCTTTGTCGAATCGAAACCAATATGCGTTTTCGTCCAAATCCAAGCTTCTTCCGTCCATCAAAAAGGCCCCTTCCGGCCTTGGTGTATACAAATGAGCTCCTCGACATGCTTTACCTAAAAGGAATAGGCTCCCACTTTGTTCGTCTATGGTAGTGGATAAGAACTCGTAACTCCTTGTAACGACAGTATCTTCGTAAGATAGTTGCTTGACGTATATCGGTGTAAAATTAGAATTGAATGCAATCAGGCAGCTCTGCACCCATTCGCCAGGAAGCATCTGAAAATATAGGCTATCATTATCATTTAGAAAGACTTTTATGGTGTCTGTGAGACGATGTCCTTGATTCACGTATGTGAAATAAATATTGCCATCTGCATCAATGTCCATTGAATTTAAATAGTTTATATACATTACACTACGCTCACTGACGGTATCTGCGTCAAAAAGATATTTCCACCAGTAGAGACTATCGCAATCGCGGGAGAATTTCATAATCATGTGGTTCCATTTATTGTATCGCTTCTCTGGATAAATAGTATTTTTGAGCTCTCCATCCACATATAGCAAGAGGGACGAAATGCCTCCGTCTTGGACAGTAAAGGTCTCCTCGCCACGAGTAATCTGATCGACTGCATTGCGGGCGATATATATGTTTCCCTGCTCATCTATGTCAAACAATAACTCATTCGCCAAAAAATTGTCCTTCAATTTGTTGTTTGGTCCACAAAAAACTTGCCCCACGCTATCTGCAAATGCCAACTGTAGGAAGTGACAATCTTTCAGAGAACCATCCTTGCCGAGGGTGATGACTGCGGTAGCACATTGATTACTAAACAAATTTTGATCGAAAAAGTAGGAACCCGCAGGGTATAATGTATCTAAGAAATATAAAGACCTATTGGTTGAGGGCATTCTTATGTTGGACAAAAATACAATAGAAGTATCCCCAACCATTCGAATACCATAACAATTGGTATGTGATCTTGGGTCATGAATGACTTTATGCCACAAGACATCACCTTGAGGTGAAAATTTGGCAATAATCATATCTATATACATACTGGATGATTCCAAGAACTCTACGGAGTCGATGTAGGCTCCAGCTGTAAACGTGCCGATGACATAAAGGTTGCCATCACTGTCAATTGTGGACCCTACGATTTCATTCCAAGGGTTGCCATTCAAAGGATACCCAGTATATGATTTCACCCAGTCGAAACGGCCTTGTGCTGGGGCGATGATAATCCATAGGAGGGTTGCGATGATTGATATTGCTTTTTTCATATTGATTTAATATTTATTATGGAATAGACTATGTTATAATCGGATAAACTATTACATATAGATTCATTATTTACTAGGGCGGGATATCGCATCAGACCCTCTTAGAAATATTCTTTCACGGCAAATTCGAACTGCTGGATAAATATCTGTTTGAATGCGTATAGGTTGTTCTGCTCGTAGAAAACGAGCATGGCTTTCTTGTAGTCGATGGAGTCCACGGTTCTGAAACTCAACGGACAATAGCCATTGGCTATTAGCAGGGCGTTGCTGGTAATGCGAGCCGTCCGCTTGTTGCCGTCGGCAAAGGCCTGTATGTAGGACAGCAGCACCAATGCCCGCAGTGCCTTTTCAAACACATTCGTTTTCCCGTTGATCAGTTCGCAGGTGTCGCGCAATGCTTCGCGTATCTGAAACTCGTTGTCCAGAGGTCGATAGTTGGTGCCGGTCACACCCACACGACGGCGACGGATGCCCCTGTCCACAGCCAGGTCTTTGGTCAGCAGTTGGTGGATGTCTTCGATATGGCCTATGCTCAGTTGTTGCAGATAGTCGGGATTGTCCAGCACAAAACGGAGCGCATCCTTGTGGTTGAGCAGCATCATGGCCTCCTCTTTGGTTTTTCCGTCGGCGGTTTTGCTTTCGCGCAGCAGCCGCTCCGTTTCGAGGAGCGAATAGGTATTGCCCTCTATCTGCGACGATTTCCAGCTCAGGTCTATCCCCAGGCGTTCCATCTCCTTGCGGTATTCGTTGTCAGTCATGGCATCCACATGTCCTCGAAATTCAGACTGCAAAGCATCAAGTCGGCTCTGTTCCTCTGGCGTAAACAGTTCCACGTGTGGCAGTTGCTCGCGTATGAGGCCGAAGTTGAAGCTGGTCTGCACCTGGCGGTCGTCGATATCTTGGCTAAAATAGGTCTCGAGGTCCATAGGCATCAGCAAGTGCGCCTGAGGCGACAGGCTGTAGCGAGTGGCACGGCCTCTGCCTTCCACCACCAGACAGCCCTCTGCCACCAACGAGGCTATGAGGCGCTTGAGCGTGGCATCGCTGCCTTCGAAAAGGGTGCCTTGGGCTATTTCTTCGCGTGAAGAACTCGGGTGAAAATGCACAAACTGCTGTATTTCTCTTGCTTTATCCATATTGTTCTCAATTGTAATTCGGTGCAAAAATACAACTTTTTATTCAATTATCGGATCATTATGAGCCGAAACGTGTAAAAATTAGCCAATTTTTGAGCCGATTCCGACGCCTGTACTCTTCACAATTACAGCCCCAATATTTCGTGTTACGGTGCGTCAGCAACAAGTTTTCTTTTAACACAAATGCCCATGAATTCGCCACAAATTTCTTCATTAATTATTTTTTATTTATGAGATAATTTATGGGCAATTCATGGTAATTCGTGTTTCGTTGCGCCAGCAACAAGTTTTCTTTTAACACGAATGCCCATGAATTTGCCACGAATTTTTTCATTAAT
>JAZLLD010000007.1:0-15451 GCA_045597945.1 Bacteroidales bacterium | reverse complement strand
TATATTTATCCTATATATAATAGTATAAATATAGTATAACTATAGAATAAATAAGGTAAAACGGGCGAAGGTAGAGCGAAACTAGGGACAAAAGCCAAGGTCACCGGAAGCCATTATTAGCCAGAAAGCATTTGCCCGAGAAACTCAATTACCAAGTAGTTTTCAAGGAATTGCCACAGCATCTAAGCAACCAAGAAAAATCAGTTCAAAAACAAACTACAGCCAAAATCAGACAACTCCTCAAGAAGCTAATGATGTATCTGGCACACTCCCAAAATCGTCCATACCTCTATCCTATCGATATCACCCAACTTATAAAGTCGGTAAGCCTGCACCAAACACACCACTCAAATGCTTGATTCTTGTGAGATTATCATGTCAGCCATACCAAAAGAGGAGGTTGCAACCCTCCACTTTTGGTATCAGCTAGGAATCAATCAATTGGACACTGCTTCAAAAATGGCAGTTAGGTTTGTGTTTTCCGTAATAACCACTATTCTAGGATTGTCGGTATTTCCATCTGACCAACGCAAGAATCGGCTGCCTCTTCTAGGTATAGCCAAAATCTCTAGCCTAGTGCCTCTATTGAACACACCACTACCGGCGCATTCGCCTAAATTAGTATTATTACTAACAACTACAACATCGAAAGTCTGGCAATACTCCACAGTGTCATGGATATATATCGTATCTGCCACTCTAGTTCCGAAAACTGCATAGTAATTAGAGTTTCCATCCACCTCTATGGTCAAAGGATTGTCATAATAATTATTCTCGCCATCAGACCAATGTGAGAAATAGTATCCAGTTCTAGGCGTTGCTGAGAGGGTAACTTCTGCACCAGGTTCATATACTCCGCCGCCCGATACGTCGCCCGCATTTTCAGGGATGGCGGCAACAGAAACTTCGTACTCCTCAATCCTGTCAAGCACAATATCATCAATGTAATTCTCACACACGCTGCCCGATCCGGATCCCAACACGTTGCGGAATGCTATATATCGGCCATTGCCTGCGTAATTCCGGAAGTCTATAGTATTTTTAGTCATTGTGGTTGTTCCATTGCTAATAGTTGCTACAGGAACAAATGAGGTTTCGTCATCCAAGTCGTTCATCACACCCACCTGCAACTGATAGTTGGCATTGGGTTGGCGGACATACATTGATAGCTGTAAAGTGTGGATATCAATATCGCAGTCAATCAAAGGCATTGCATAGATACCACGATAGTTCATAAACAAACTATATCGTCCGCTATGAGCATTTGCCAAGCCATAATAGATTTGAGGCTGGTATGCTGTTGCCATTGACACATCCTTGTGCGCCAAAGTCCAACAAGCAGGCTTCACACCTGTTTTTGCAGAAGTGCTAGTAGTGTAAGTGTCGAAATTCTCAGCATAAGGCAATGTGGCTATTGCACAATCACCACTCAGTATGGTGTCAAAAAGAGCTACAAATGTAGTGTCGGAATTCACTGTCACGGTGCGAGGATTATCCGTGCTACCATCACGCCAACGCAAAAAATAACCATCGGCAGGTAGTGCCACTATTTGGTATGTGGCTTCACCGAGAAATGAGCCACTACCAACGCCAACGCCCAACATGTCGTTGTTGGAAGTCACTGTGATCTGATGCATGGTTCCCTGCACGGAGTCGTATCCCGGCGCATCCAATGTTATTGTATCGTAGACTACCACGTAGTTGGTCACAATGGTGGAGTCATGGATATATAATGTCACCAGAGTCGTGTCGTGGATATAATTGTTTACCACAATAGTATCATGCACTACAACAGTGTCGGTACGAGGTGAAAGAGGTGTGAAGTATGCAACGATTACGGTGTCGCTAGTGACAGTGATTGACCTAGGATTGTTGGTGCTATTGTCGCTCCACCTATCAAATACGAAACCTGCATTTGCGGTAGCCAACACCACAGCTGTTGGAACCGTGCAAGTAGGGCTGGTTAATACATCAACTGAACCCATCTCGGCATCCGCTGTTGTGGCTGAGAAATTGTGGCCAAGACCGGCTATGAAATTAGAAAAATAATTCCAACGAGAATAATACGACATCTCACTACCACAAGGAATATTAACAGGAATAGTAGATGAGACGCCGTCAAACACCGAAGTCCCTAAAGACGGAGCCACACGACTATTGCTGGTTATCTCAGACAAGGCGGAGCAGCCCGAAAACGCACTTGCGCCTAATGACTGAATATGTGGCCCCAACGCAATGGTTGTTAGTGATGTGCAACCCGAAAACGCATTTGACATAATAGATAGAATAGAGTCCTGAAGGACCAACGATACCAATGTGGTACAATTTTGAAATGCGTTGTTCTCAATGTTTCTTGTCACACCTCCTATAGTCAAATGTTTTACCGATGACAAAAGGTTCTTTGTTATACTCACACTGGAAAAGAACTCAACAGTATCAATTGTGCATGAACGGAATGCATATTGACCTATAGAAACCACCGAAGCTGGGATGCTTATAGATTTCAGTCTTGTGCAGTTTTCGAATGCATATTGACCTATAGAAACTATCGAAGCAGGAATGATTACAGATGTAAATGATGTCCAATAATTGAAAGCATATGCCCCGATTTGTTTTACTGGGTACACAACTCCTTCGTGGTTAATCGATGATGGAATTACTAGAGTGGAGTCGCTGCCAACTTCAAGTAAGGGAAATCTCCCTTCCGCATTTTCCCCAAATATTACTGTTTCACCATCGCTTACGGTGTAGTATAACATCTTGGTGCAGGAGTCGCTTTCGATTATGTTGTTTCTATAGTTGTACCACATGTTTCCTCTGCGATAGGATTCACGTGTATTGCATGGAACAACTATTCTTGAGTGTGATGGAAGTGAGTTATAACTAATATTCGCAGGTGAAATTCGCTCAAATGTAATTGAATCCAACGCACTGCACTGATCAAAAGCATAACTGCCAATGCTGGTCACAGAGCTGGGTATCGTAATAGAAGTCAATCCGCTGCACTCATAGAAAGCAGAACTGCCAATGCTGGTCACAGAGTTGGGTATCGTAATAGAAGTCAATCCGCTGCACCCAGAGAAAGCAGAGCCGCCAATGCTGGTCACAGAGTTGGGTATCGTAATCGATGTCAGATTTCTGCAACCACTGAAAATGCCAGATGGCAAACTTTGAACGCCCTCCCCAATTGTCACGTCCGTTAAGTTTCCACAATACCTAAAAGGGGCTGGTGCCGAGGTGCAATTTGCGGCATTGAAGGTTGCTGATTGTAAGGCTTGACAGTTGATGAATGCATCACTTGCAATAGACTCGACAGAAGCAGGAATGGTTACTGATATTGCTGAAGGTAAACAACACACCAACTGTTTTTTTTCAGAATTGGTGTATACCAAATATCCATCAAAGTATCCATCCACCGAATGTGCGCCCCAAGGCCTCCCAGAAGCAGTTCCACTATACGAAATGCTTGGTACATTTTTAAATGCATTATATCCAATGGTATTCACTGTGCTAGGAATCGTTATCGACGTGGACGTCACTTGAGCGAATGCATATTGTCCAATTGATGTTACAGAATTGGGAATGTAAACTGAAGTCACATCCGAACATCCCATATATGTGAAAGGCTTAATATTTGTTGTCCCAGATGGGATAGAAATGCTGGTCACGAGTGAATTGTTGATATAAAGATGCGACCCGTAGCGCATAGGGTTGGAGTACTCGTTTTGAAAGATAATATTCCTCCATCCTGAGATATTTCCATTATAATAGACTGTTGTTATTTGTGTCGAACCCATAAATGCATCTTCTGAGATTGATTGGACACTGGCACCTATATTCACTGTCTCTAGTGCACCACCAAAAACACTATTATTAACCCAATAGCCGCCATCATCAGTTTGATACCCAAATGTACAATTGGCCGGATAATAGTTCAAAGTTCTTAGGCCAGATTGATAAAATGCACCATTTCCAATGTGAGTTATGCTGGATGGTATGGTAGCAGATACTAGACTAGTACAGCCTCTGAATGCACCTTCCATTATCATGATAGCCGAATTTGGTATTGAAATAGAGGTAATGTCTGTGCAACCAGCGTAGTTAACGCCAATATATGTTACGCCAGATGGGAATATTCCATTAGTAACTAATGTTCCATTAATATACAAATGATGTGCTTTACTTAACGGGTTTGAGAAGGCATCGTCACAGATAGAAATACTTCCCCATTCATTAATTGTTCCAGTATAATTTACCCGGGTTATACTATCGCATCCATAAAATGCCGAACAACCGATACTCGTTATTGAGTAAGGAATGGTGATTTCCGTAATTTGGTCGCATCCCGCAAATGCATCCTCATTGATCCTTGTGACAGCAAGCGTTGTAGTTCCATTTGAAACATAAGATGGTATCACAAGACGACCAGTTGGCTTGATGCAATCGTGCCAATTATAGCCTTCAATACAATATTCATCACAATCTTGCCAATAAACAGGTGCCGTCACTTCTACTTTGCCCCCCCCAAGATATCGATAATATAGTGTTTGCCCAGAACTTGATACCGAACTAAAATTATAAATAAATCGTTCATCATAATCTAATTCTGCGAATACAGAATAATAGTTTGATACTAGGCAAATGACCATCAAAAGTTTTAACAAAGGTTTGAAAAAATGCATACTGGTTATATTATAAAATATTAAGTAATCTTTATATAAAAAAGACGTGGAATTAACCTTTTGTCTGAGACCAGGGTTTCCACGCCCTCCACTTCCGACAAGTTATTCCACGCCGTAACATACGGCGTTTCGTAACCTATTCTTGAAGTGATGCCCCACGAATGGGGCAATAAGTGGAAATTTGGTCTCAAGAATAGCAACGAATCGCTATTTTATTTCTTTAATATGTCTGTATTATTTCTTTATCTATTTCTTATTCAATATTTTGTTATTATTTACTATGTTTGTTTGTGTACTGCAAATATACTCATTTTTTTGAAATGGGAATCTAATTTCTAGAAAAAAGTGCCCAAAGGGAGTTCTTTTGACACGTTATTATGCAAAAAAAGAGTCCCCGGGCTGGCCGGGGGCTCTCTTTTATTATATACCTGATATGATTTGCGGGGTTAGAGGGTGAAGCGGACTCCGATTTCGTGGATCTTGTTCTGGGGGCCGGAGGCGTAGGTGGGCATGAGGTTGAAGTAGAGCTCGGTGCCGGGGGCGAAGATGAGCCAGCGGTTCTGAGTGCCCACAGAGAGGTCGAAACGGAAGCGGTTCATGTTGTGCTCGGGGGTGCTGAGCATGAAACCGGGGGTAACGCCAAGGTACCAGCCGTGCTTGTTGTCCTTGTTGAGATGGGAGAGTTTGATGGGGACAAGGATTGTGCTGGTGGCAGAGGTGGCCTCCTTGCCGTTGTAGGAGGAGGTGGTGATGCCATCGCCCAGGATGCCGACATGGCTGTAGCAGAAGAGGGTGTAGCGATAGCCGAGGCCGATGTTGAAGTCCCAACGGCGGGCAATGGGGCGATGATAGTCGAAGGTGATGCCGATATTGGCGCCTACGGCGTTGTAGTAGTTGTTCTGGCCATACATGCGGCGGTCGAGGAGTGCGCTGACGGAAGGATCGGCGGTGAAGCCAGGCTTACGACCCCACTGGGCGTAATGCTCGGCACGTTTGGCTTTCTTTTCGGCAGCTTTCTGGGCTTTGCGGGCCTCGTTCTGGGCCTTGGCCTGCTCGCGCTTCTGGCGGTCCTCTTCTTTCTTTATCTCTTCCTGGCGAGCCTTTTCAGCTTCTTTCTGCATGCGGGCTTCTTCTTTGGCCTGCTGGCGCTGGAGCTCTTCCTGCTCTTTCTGCTGCTGGCGGAGGAGGTCCTGCTGCTCTTTCTGCTGCTGTTTCTGCAAGGCTTCTTGCTGACGCTGGATCTCGTCGTCGCTCTGGGCGAAGGCGGCGCCTGCACTGAGTGCCATGGCGACTAAAAGGATGTAAAATTTCTTCATAGCGATATTATTTTGTATATTTTGTCTTAGTAACGTAGCGGATATATTTTTATTGTATCAGAATAAAAATTGTTGTTGGTGACTAGTACTGGTGCGATAAATTCCACCATTGAGGTTGTATGTTGTTGTGCGTCAAATTTTTATAACGAGTGCTTTATTTTTTGATTTGATTTTATCGCTTTGCTAAACGTGAATTGCCGCAAATGAAACGTGAATTATCATAAATGTGTATGTTTCAGATTTTCAATATTATAGAATAAAATAATTATCGGAAATTTACGTATAATTCACGAAAATTCGCGTTGCGCCGTAGGCATAATAATTTATCGCATCAGCACTACTTTCAGTTCATAAGTTGCGCTGGCGAAACTTAGATTATCTAATTTTTAGAGGTTCTAATTTTAGTATCAATTCCGCCAAAGAGTAGTAAATGTGTTGGATTATAAAATCCGACACAACTGCAAAACTATCAATCTCGCGGAGGGTTGATTTCTCTGCTACGCTATTGAAGGCTGCCGCTGGCGGCCTTTTTTGCTGAGATATTAAGATGGTGTTACAATCGGGGCGTTGACACGGGTTTGTAATATGGTGGTGGTAATTTTGCAGCCGAAAATAAATGATATTGAATTTACGCAACGTATTGCAAACTAAACAAATCAAAGAAATGAAAAAGAGTAAAATGATGATTGTCGCGCTCGCCGCCATGATGGCCGGCTCTTGGAGCGCAACCGCACAACAGAACGACGAGCCTAAGGGCAAGGCCATTATCACGGTGTTTGGCGACGCAGGTGTTGGCTTGGCTGATGGCAAGATGGATGCGCTGGGCTTCAATCTGGAGCGTGCCTATCTGGGCTACCAGTATCAGCTGAATAGCAGTTGGAAGGCTAAGGTGGTGTACGACATGGGCAAGGGCGACGATGCCGCCTTGCAGCGCCTGGGCTATGTGAAGAATGCCGAGATCGATTTCATCCGTGGCCGCTGGGGCGTGAATATGGGTCTGACCTCAACGGCTCAGTTTGGCGTGCAGGAGAAGTTCTGGGGCTACCGCTATGTGTATAAGTCGATGATGGACCAGTGTAAGTGGGGCAGCTCGGCCGACCTGGGTGTAATGGCCTCGTATAAGGCTGCCGACTGGCTCAGCGCCGACCTCTCGGTGTTCAACGGCGAGGGCTACAAGAAGTTGCAGGCCGACGACCAGCTGCTCTACGGCTTGGGCGTTACGCTGAAACCGGTTGACAACCTCACCATCCGTCTCTATGGCGATATGAAGACGGCGAAAGATACTGTGAGCCAGCATAATGTGGCTCTCTTTGCCGGCTATAAGGGCAAGGCGTTCCGCGTTGGCGCCGAGTATAATATGCAGCTGAACCACGGCAACGCCGATGGCCGCCAGCTGCAGGGTGTGTCGGTCTACGGCGCAGTGGCTGTGGGTGATCACGGCGAGGTGTATGCGCGTTACGACAATGGCAGCTCCTGTGCCGACGACAGCTGGCAGTATGGTCAGGACGGCCAGACGGCTATCTTGGGCTATCACTATCAAGCCAACAAGATTTTTTCATTTTCACCTAATATGCGTATGAACCAGGCCGCCGGCAGCGACAAGCTGTCGGTGTATGCCTGCGTAAGCATGAATGTGAGATTTTAGAGGGTAGAATTTAGAATTTAGATTTTAGAGGGTAGAATGTAGATTTTAGAGTTCTGGGTGCAGGCAATTTATTTTAGATTTTAGAGTGTAGATTTTAGAGTTCCGGGTGCGGAGTTTCGGTCTACATTGTGGTGCGGCAGCCCATTCTACAATCTACATTTTACAATCTGCAATCTACAATCTACAATCTACAATCTGCAAACCAACAAACGTTAAATCAACAAATCAACATATTATGAAACATTTTAGCATAAAATTTTCTGCAATGACCATGGCTGCCATGATGGCAGTGGCTTGCGCAAACAACAATCAGTCTAGTGTAACATGCTCGCTCTCAGGTGCTGGCGCAACTTTCCCGGAGCCTTTCTACAGCATGGCTTTCGACAATTATTCCTCCCAGTCGGGCAATACTGTGAACTATGGCGGCATCGGCTCTGGCGGCGGTGTTCGCAACCTCAAGGACAAGATTGTGGACTTTGCGGGCAGCGATGCTTTTCTGAGCGATGAGGAAATGGCCGAGATGGAGCCCGTGGTGCATGTGCCTACTTGTATGGGCGCTGTAGTCCTGGGCGTGAATCTGCCTGATGTAGAGGAAATTCGCTTGTCGGGCGATGTGGTTGCCGATATCTATGCGGGCAAGATCACCAAGTGGAATGATGCTCGCATCTGTGCGCTGAACCCGCTGACCATATTGCCCAACAAGGCCATTGTGCCGGTGTTCCGCTCCGACGGCAGCGGCACAACCTTTGTTTTCACCACCTATCTGAGCCAGGTGAATGAGAATTGGAGCAACACCTTTGGTGCGGCTAAGTCGGTCGATTTTCCCGTTGGCCAGGCAGCCAAGGGCAATCCAGGAGTGGCCAGCGTGGTCAGTCAGACTCCTTATTCGATTGGCTACATCGGCTCGGAATACGCTTTCGCTCAACAGATTCCCATGGCTGTGATGCAGAACCCCAGGGGCGAGTTTGTAGCTCCGACGGTGGAGAGTATCTCGGCCGCTGCTAAAGGCGATCTGCCTTCGGATACCCGCACCATGATTACCAATGCTAATGCCGATGGAGCTTATCCCATCAGTTGCTTCACCTGGCTTATTGTCTACAAAGAACAACACTATGCCGACCGTACTTTGGCGCAGGCCCGCGCTACGGTTGGGCTGCTGGAGTACATGCTCAGCGACGCCAACCAGCAGACTGCCCCGCTGGTCAATTATGCCCCGCTGCCTAAGAAGATGGTGGAAACCAGTCTTGAGAACCTCAAGCAGATTACTTTTGATGGTGTGCCTGTAATTGAATAAATCCATCATTGATGACAGAAAAGATGACTACATTAAACATTCATCGCCTGCGCCTGAGCGGAATAGTGTCTGGCATGGCCGTCCGAAACCCCGACAAGGGATTCAAAGGGGTACTTTGGGCCGCTGCCCTGGTGGTGCCGCTGATTTGTGCGGCTATGTTGCTCAGCCTCATCACCGATTCTGCTCTTGCGTTTGGCGAATTTGGATTTTTTAAATTCATATTTTCTACAGATTGGAACTATACCCAGGGCCAAGAGACTTACGGCGCGCTGCCCTTTATCGTGGGCACGCTGGAGTCGACATTCCTGGCCCTGGCATTCTGTGTTCCCTTCTCGCTGACCGTGGCGTTGTTTGTGGGTGAGTACTATAAGGGGCGCAAAGTGGCCACGGTGTTCGGCACCATCACCGACTTGCTGGCCGGCATTCCTTCCATCATCTACGGCTTGTGGGGTTTCTATGTGCTTCGCCCCATCGTGGTGGCGCTGGGTTTGTCGGACCAGGGGTCGTGTGTGCTTACCGCCTCATTGGTGCTAGCGGTGATGATAGTGCCCTATGCCGCTTCGCTGAGTGCTGAGTTTATCAAGATGGTGCCGGCAGAGCTGAAAGAGGCCGCCTATAGTCTTGGCGCTACCCGGGCCGAGGTGATGCGAACCGTAGTGTTCCCCACTGCGGGCTCGGGAATCTTTTCGGCATTCATCCTGGCTATTGGCCGTGCGCTGGGTGAAACCATGACGGTGACTATGCTGATTGGCAACACGAACCAGATGCCGACATCTCTTTTCTCCACGGGCAACACTATGGCCAGCATTATTGCCAACCAATTTGGCGAGGCCGACGGACTCAAACTGTCGGCGCTCTTCGCTATCGCGCTTATCCTCTTTGCTATCACGGCATTGATCAATCTTATTGGCAAAATTCTTATTCACAAATCAGCAATTGGTGGACAATGATGAGCGAACTGGACTGACGCAGTCAGTTCACTGATTACTAAGACAAAATAATAAATCATGGATAGATTGAAATTCAGATTATTCAAAAGCCATTTGCTGCACTACTCGGTAGTGGTGTTGGCCGCCCTGATGGCAGTGCCGCTGGTGGCTATTCTGGGCAAAGTGGCTGTGGAAGGTGTTCGCAACCTCACCCCGCAGTTTATTTTCCAGGTTGCCCCCACCACTTATCAGGCTGTGCTTGCCACAACTGCGGGGCAGGCAATTCCTGGAGGTATAGCTAATGGGTTGGTTGGCACATTGTTGATGCTTGTTATGGCATCCTTGTTCTCCATTCCGGTGGGTATTCTCAGCGGTGTGTTCCTGGCCGAAAAGCGCGAGACGGTGTTTGCCAAGGTGTCCAGCTATATGACCGATATCTTGCAGGGTACACCCTCGATTATTCTTGGCGTCATTGTGTATGCGTGGATCGTGATACCGATGCGAGGCTATAGTGCCATTGCCGGATCCGTTGCGTTGAGTATCATGATGTTGCCCCTTATTGTCAGATCCACAGAGGAGGCTGTGAAAATGCTTTCGTCGAGCTACAAGGAGGCGGCGCTGGCTTTGGGCGGAAGCTATTTCCGCACGGTATGGAAAGTGCTGATTCCCTCTGCCTTCGGACAGATTTTCACGGGGGTGTTGTTGGCTGTGAGCCGTATAGTAGGCGAAACGGCACCTTTGATGTTCACCGCCCTGGGTTGTGCTATAGTGCAGTGGAATGTGACCCAGCCCATGTCCAGTGTGCCTCTGCTTATCTGGCAGTTCTTCAACAATCCAACACTGCAGCCTTTGTTGTGGAGTGCATCGCTTGTGTTGTTGTTCTTCGTGTTGCTGCTGAATGTATCATCAAAAATTGTTGCAAACAAATGGAAAATATAGATAAATCAATATTAAAAATCAACGACTTGTGTGTGGCCTATACCGCAGATAAACTATCGGTAAGCCATGTCAGCACAGTCATTCCCCGCAATCAGATTACGGCTATCATGGGGCCTTCGGGCTGTGGCAAAAGTACGCTTCTCCGAGCCATTAACCGTATGCATGAATTGTATCGAGGCATTCAGGTGAGCGGCCAGTTGCTTCTGGACGGCAAGGATTTGCTGAAGATGAACGCCATGCAGGTGCGCCGCGAGGTGGGTATGGTGTTTCAGCGCCCTAACCCATTCCCCACAATGAGCATTTCTGATAATGTCTTGGCTGGCTATTCGCTCAATGGCCTCCGGCTGGATAAGTCGGTTCGACAGGAAATTGTAGAACAGAGTCTGAAGAGTGTCGGCCTGTGGGACGAGGTGAAGGACTCGCTGACCAAGCGGGGCACTTTCCTCTCCGGGGGACAGCAGCAGCGACTTTGTATTGCCAGAGCCTTGGCGTTGAAGCCCAAGCTGATACTGATGGATGAACCCACTTCTGCCCTTGATCCTATTGCCACCTCCACGATTGAAAATCTGCTGATGGAATTGAAGAATGAGGTGTCGATAATCATCGTGACCCACAATATGGGCCAGGCAAAACGCATCTCGCAGAAGTCGTTGTTCATGTATTTGGGCGAACTCGTTGAAAGTGGTGCTACCGAGCAAATGTTCAACAATCCTTCTGATCATCGCACCGGTGCCTATCTCTCGGGAAATATAGGATAATGGCAATTGATAATATGAAACAGCTTAATATCGCATTAGTGGCTCATGATGCCAGAAAAAAAGAGTTTGTAGAATGGGTGCAAGATAATATTGAGCAGTTGCGGCCGCATCACCTGCTGGCCACCGGCACTACCGGCAGACTGATTACCGAGATTGTTGCGGCAGATGGCAGTAGGCCTTTCGCCAACCAGGTGGAAAGGTTGTTGTCGGGTCCGTTGGGTGGCGACCAGCAGATTGGTGCCATGATTGCCCAAGGGCGCGTGGATGTGCTGATATTCTTTTGCGACAACCTGGTTATGCAGGGCCACCAAAATGATGTGTCGGCTTTGACTCGGCTGGCTTCTCTATATAACATTGCTTTCGCAACAAACCGCACAACTGCAGATTTGATCTTGTCGTCGAGGCGGCTTGCCGAGGACTATGAGATGCAGGTTCCACAATGTGTGGGGGACTATGCTCAGCGAGATTTGGAAGATTGCATGTAATTGTTTGTAAGTGTGTCTAGGATATGAGCCCCGTGCCTCTGTTGGCATGGGGCTTTGCCTTTTTAAGGATGGAGGATAATCAATCTCAATTGTGTTTGCAAAGACCTAATTAGCGGGATTCTATAATCCGGCACAATGGTAATAAATACAATGCGCCATAGTCGCGTAAATAGAGCGTCCGCAGATACCCCGTAGTGACTCCGTTGTAGACCCGCTTGTGAAACACTAGTTTGGGCGATGTTTCACAGGGGCTTTGCCGCATCTTTGGAAAGGCAGCTCCGCAACCAGAGTCGATTCAAAACACTGGCATCTTTGAGAATATGCGGCAATGGCTTTGGTAGGGGCAGTCGTAGGGATAATGGCAGTGGTCGGTCATGGGAATGTTGGGCTCTGGGCCATTGAGGGTTTGTTTGAATAGGGCTATGTTTTGCTGGATTGTGGGGTGTAGGGCTAGGCTGTGGTCTATCAGGTCTTCTTTGAGAAATCCGCCTTGGCCGTCGTTATAGAGCAGGTGGAAATTCTGGAGACTGAGATGGTTGCAGAAGATGTCGTTGACGAGGATGGCGGGTAAGGCGTGAGAGATGACGTAGTGCTGGATAGCCACGTCGTTGCGGTGGGTGTCGCTGACGGCAGGACTATTTTTGACTTCGTAGATGGTGATGGTGCCATCATCTGTTTTGTGCACTACATCGGCCAACACCAGCACATCGTTGTAGAGAAATCCGGCCTCGAAGAGTGCCACCTCTCCTGGCGTTGCTAAGAGACTGGCAGTCAGCTGGGGATAGTCAGAGATTCGGCCTTTGAGTTTGGCACTGATGTCTATGCCTTGAGGAAAGGTGTCCTTAAAACTGCGCTCAAAGTCACGCCCTCGGCGGAACCGGGCCATGGTCTCAGGCGGATAGTAGGCCAGTTCTGGCGAGTAGACATCAAGATACATGGCACGTTGGCATTGCAGGCCACGGATGTATTTTGACTTTGTCAGCAGATAGGACATGTTGGTTTGGTATTTAATAGTTCAACAATTTTGTCATCAACCCCGCTGGCGTGTCGTCAACTTTGAGGGCGCGGATGGAGTGGGGGAGAAGCAATCCGTCCTGAATCATGCGGTCAATCTGTTGCAATAGTGGGTCGAAATAACCGTCAACATTGAGTAGGCCAATGGGCTTGTCGCAGAGATTCAGTTGGTTGGACATGAGCACTTCGAAAATCTCGTCAAGTGTTCCCACGCCGCCAGGCAGCGCAATGAATGTATCGCAGATATCAATCATCATGCTTTTGCGCTCCTGCATAGAGGCCACCAATCGGGTTTCGGCACGAGGCTGTGAGTTGATGACCTCGGGGGAGAAAATGGTGGGAATGATGCTGATAACATGGCCGCCAGCATCAAGGGCGGCGGTGGAAACTATGCCCATATATCCAAGGTTGCTACCACCATAGACGAGTGTGTGGCCTTGTAAAGCAATCAACTGCCCAAGGTTTTGGGCAGTTGATTGGTATTGTTGATTGCTGCCCATGCGGGAAGCACAGAACACTGCGATTTGCATTCAGGAGTCTATTTTCTCTTCAACACAGCGTGAACTTTCTCAACGATGTTCTTGGCACGGAGACCATAGTTGGTGAGCATCTCGTCGGGAGTGCCGCTCTCGCCAAACTTGTCGTCGACAGCCACATACTCCATGGGGGTGGGGCAGTGGAGTGCGAGGGCCTGAGCCACACTGTCGCCCATACCACCGTTGAAGAGGTGCTCTTCTGCAGTTACGACAGCGCCGGTCTTCTTGGCAGAAGCTACGATGGCGTCAACATCGAGGGGCTTGATTGTGTGGAGGTTGATGACCTCGGCATTGATGCCTTCGGCTTCAAGAGCCTTGGCTGCTTCGAGGGCTTCCCATACCAGATGACCACAAGCGAAAATGGTCACATCCTTGCCTTCGTTCATCATCTGGGCCTTGCCAATTTCGAATTTGGCACCTTCCTCGGTGAAGTTAGGCATCTTAGAACGTCCAAGGCGGAGGTACACTGGGCCAACATGTTCGGCAGCTGCCAGGGTGGCAGCTTTGGCCTGGTTGTAGTCGCAGGGCACGAGGACGGTCATGTTGGGCAGCACCTTCATGAGGGCGATGTCTTCCATGGTCTGGTGGGTGGCACCATCCTCACCAAGGGAGATACCTGCATGGGATCCGCAGACCTTGACGTTTTTATTGGAATAGCAGACCACCTGGCGGATCTGGTCGTAGACACGGCCGGTGACGAACTCGGCGAAACCACCCAGGAAGGGCACTTTGCCGCAGAGCGACATGCCGGCGGCGATGCCGACCATATTGGCCTCTGCGATGCCGCACTGGATGAAACGCTCGGGGAATGCTTTGGCAAAGTCGTTGATTTTGACAGAGCCGCAGACATCGGCGCTGAGGGCTACGACGTCGGGGTTGGCCTGGCCGGCCTCAACGAGGCCCTGGCCGAAGCCGGCGCGGAGCTCCATGGATTTCTGGTTTGTGTATGTCTTCATATAAATATGTATTTATTCTTAAGATTGAAATGATTGAAAAGGTGTCATTTGATTTCAACGCCCTTCTGTCGGGCGGATTGGATGGTGAAATGTGCGGTGCGGGCCGAAGCGTAGTCGGGGCTGCCTTGCGGCGTGAGCAGCACTTGGTAGTCGCCAGGCATGAGCACGATACGCTCGCTGACGCTGCCCGGGTCGAGGTCGCAGACCCATTGGAGCGCGCCGTCGCGGCAGGCAAAGATGCAGCCGGCGGTGGCGGCCTGGGGCTTGTTGAGAGCCAGCTGGCCGGGAATGGGCAGTACCATTTCGGTGGCAGCGCCGTTGCGTATGGCCACATTGGGCAGCGTGATGGCCGGGGTTGAGAGCACCTCGAGGTCGTAACTGCCTTCGAGGTAGCTGGCCTGGGTTCCGAGGGCTTGGCTGGAGAGCGTGGCCGGTTGGGCGTGCTGGCGCACAATCACCGGATAGGCAGGGAACTCGAACGAGGCGCGCTTATTCTCGAAGCGGAGGCACAGGCTCCCCTGTGGCGCGGTGACGGCGGCCTGGCTGTGACGCCCAGGACGGAACTGCTGGCCGTAGAGCTGGACGGGCGGCTTGGTGAAGAAGGTGATGTCGTAGCTAGTCCAAGGGTCAATGGCGAGGGTATCGACGGGGTCGGCAGTGCCATAATGGTAGATGGCCGCATAGCGGACGGCGTGTGTCTGATGGTCGTAGAAGACCACCGGCACGTCGGTCTCGTAGCGGTTGCCATCGTTGTCGTTGACGGCCAGCGTGACATGCGCTTTCTGGCCGGAGAGGCAGAATATCTCGCGGAGCGTCTCGCCGAGAAGTTCTTCGTCGGGCAGGCCGTAGAACAGTGCGGCGCAATCGGAGCCGTGTCGGAGTTTGTCGGAACTGCCG
>JAZLLD010000006.1:0-14436 GCA_045597945.1 Bacteroidales bacterium | reverse complement strand
GGGCGGAGCTGGGGGGTGGGGGGGGGCGGGGGGGGGGGGGGGGGGGGGGGGGAGAGAACCCCGGGGGGGGGCGGTGCTTGGTGTCTCATCGAATTCTTTTGCAAAGATACGAATTTTTTCCGAGATGGCGGGTGTTTATTTTGCTTTATGGGGTCGCTTGCGCTCAGTTGCGGCGCGATGGGGTCGGTTGCTTTTTTATCTTCTCATTCGGTAATTTGATTCCGCAACTGAGACTCTATGCCATTTGGGGCGGATTGACTGTTTTGTGTTGAAAATAGGTGGCCGGGGCAATAATATGGCTGAGTTTCCGTTTTTATAATGTTTCTTGCGGTGCGGGTGTAGTTTGGCATGGATTCGCCGGGTTGGTCTGCCGAGGTCTGGGAGGGGCTTGGCGGCATCTGTGGCGGGGCAGGGAAACAATATGTATATGAGTTTTTTGACTGGATTGTTGCTTTATGAAGAGAATTGGTGTTTTGTCTGATACACACGGCGTTATTCCCCGCCAGGTTTTCACATTCTTCAAGGACTGTGATGAGATTTGGCATGCTGGCGATATGGGGCGAGGCGTATATGACGAATTGCGTGGGTTCAAGCCGCTGAAGGGCGTGTATGGCAATGCTGACGACTACGACTTGCGCTATCGTGTGCCGCGTATCAATGTGTTTGACTGCGAGGGGCTGAAGGTGGTGCTGACCCACATTGGAGGCTGGCCCGGGCACTATCCCAAGGAGATGAAGGAGGTGCTGCTGCAAGAGAAGCCCGACATCTTTGTCTGCGGCCACAGCCATATCCTGAAGGTGATGTATGACCAGGAGATGCAGTTTCTTCATATCAATCCGGGAGCGGCTGGGCTGCAGGGGTTCCATAAGGTTGGCACTTTGGTGAGGTTTGTGGTGGATGGCACTCCTAAGGATCTGGAGGTGATGGATTTCCCCAAATTCCAACGCCAAGACTAGGTGTCCGAATGCTTGTTATGTCGGCCAGCAAGTGCGGCGCAACGCCTTGCCGGCCCGCATGGTGGACTGGATCTACAGGTCTCTTGTTTCTCGATAAGGGTGTTCTGCGTTAGGCTTTTGGCTTTTTCTTGGGTTCGAGTTGGGCGATGACCACACCGGCAATTACGATTGCTACACCCAAGGGTTTGGACCATGTGAGGGTTTCCTGGCCAATCAGGATGGCAGCGATGAGCGAGAACACAGGGATAGCGTTGGTGAAGATGCAGGCTGCCGTGGCTCCCAGATGGGCAATGCCTAGGTTGTAGAGGGCGTAGGCGATGGTGCTGCAGAAGATGCCGAGCACTACCAGCAGCATGATCATTTTCCAGGAGTAGGAGAGTAGGGGCAGGTTGGAACCGTCGAACCACAGCATGAAGGGGATGAAATAGAGGCAGCCAAAGAGGTTCTGATAGGCGGTGATGGTGAAGGGTTTGTATTTGTTGACCAGCTTGACCAGCACGATGGTGAAGACCACGGCCGTGGCCACGGCGCCGGCCAACCAGGCAAGGCCTGCGGGATTGGAGTCCATGTTGTTGTCGCCGCCGAAGAGCAGCATCACGGCCAGTCCGATGAGCGAGAGGACGATGCCCAAGAGGCTGAGTCCGCTGATCTTTTCTTTGTAGGCTGCGGCCATGCCGAAGGGGACGAAGAGGGGAATGGTGGCCACGACGATGGACGACATGCTGCCACTAACTAGCTGTACTCCACTTGTTTCGCAGATGCTGTAGATGAACGGTTCGAGCAATGCCAGCAAGAGGAACCATTTGAGGTCGCCTTTTTGGATTGGTTCAAGTTTGTGCAGAAGCAGCAGGGTGGGGATGGTGATGGCGGTAGCCAGCACAAGCCGGAAGGCGAGGATGATGAGTACGGTGATGTGGGGCTCGCTGACAAAGAGTTCCTTGGTCATGATAAAGCTGACGCCCCAGAAGATGGCCGCCAGGGCCAGGAGAGGGTATACGATAGATTTCTTCATTAGTGTTTTATGATAATATAATGTACAAGGTGCGGGGGGGTGTTTGGAATTGATGCCGACTATTTGAAGTCGCCTCGGTCGGTGGGAATGTCGACCCCTAGGTTGTTGAGGCGTGAGCGGGTGTCGTAGACGGTTTCTGCGGCCTCGCTGCCGGAAGAGAGTTTGTTGTCGTAGATGCTGTACTCGGCGCGGTGGCTTTTGGGCGAGAGGTTGGGCATGATGACATTCGCTCCGGCCAGGATGCCCATTTCTCTGCCTTGAGGGTGGAGGGTGCCGAGGGCCGTGGTGGCCGGCAGCAGCACATGGGGGTGGATAAGCCGGATGATGGCTAGGAGACGCAGGGTGGCATCAACGGTGCCGGCAGGGCGGTCGTGGAACGGGGTGCCGGAGGTGGGGATGAATGGGCCTATGCCCACCATCTGGGGCTGGAGGTTGCGGATGAGTTGGAGGTCTTCGTAGAGTGTCTCCAAGGTTTGGTATGGCGAACCTACCATGAAGCCGCAGCCTACTTGGTAGCCAATCTCTTTGAGGTCGTGGAGGCAGCGTTGGCGGTTGTCGAACGACATCTCGGCGGGGTGGAGCTTGGCATAATGGGCCGCATTGGCGGTTTCGTGGCGCAGTAAGTAGCGGTTGGCGCCGGCATCAAAGAGCCGTTGATAGCTTTCGCGGGAGCGCTCGCCGAGGGACAGGGTGATAGCACAGTCGGGGTACTGGTTGCGGATGTCGGCCACAATGTCGCACATGCGGTCGTCGGTGTACCAGGCATCTTCGCCCCCCTGCATGACAAAGGTTCGGAAGCCGAGTTGGTAGCCCTGCTCGCAGCATTCCAAGATTTCCTCTTTGCTCAGGCGGTATCGTTTCACTTGCTGCTGACTGCGGCGGATGCCGCAATAGAGGCAGTCGTTCTTGCAGTGGTTGGATATCTCGATCAGTCCGCGCATGAAGATTTTGTTGCCATAAGTCTGCTGGGCAACCTGGTGGGCCTTGCCGAAGAGGTATTGTACCGCCTCGTGATCCTCGGTCTGCATGAGTCGGGCCAGTTCTTCGAGGGTGATGTTGTGGGAGTCTGCTATATGGTCGATGATGCTTTTCATAGGTGGTAGGTGTAAATTCCTTCTTGGATTTCGCCATTGTAGAGTGTGATGGTGCGAAGGAGGGTTCCGTGGGGTAGAGTGATAGGCGATTCGTAGATGGCCGACTCGGGTGTGGGGTCGCTGCCGTCGGTGGTGTAGTAGATGTAGGCGTTGGCCACCTCGGTGGTCATCTCTACATGTACGCCTTTGGTGGTATTAGTTGTTGAAAGAATGGGGCGGAATGAGCCGCGGCAGTAGTTGTAGCCCAACATGCTGAGGTGCAGCTTGTGGCTTTCAATTTTCTCGCGGAAGTGGGGCCAGTCTTTTCTTTCGGGCTGGGTCCAGAAGCATTCTGCCAGGGCGCAGATGCGAGGGATGAGCATGTATTCGGCTTCGTCGTATTTGGTCACATAGTCGGTCCAAAGGATTGCCTCGCCTCCCAGCAGCTTGCATTGCACATCGTGGGTCATGTTCTGCGGCATGGGGTCGTACTGGTATACATTAATTAATGGCAGCAGTTGGGGGAATGCTTTCGTTTGATGATAGGCCGAGTCGGTCTGGTAATAGTCTAGGTTGCAGAAGTTTGGCGAGGCGGCGATGACGCTGTTGCCTATAATCGCGCCCCGCAACACATTGGTGTCGCCTTTGGCGGCAATCAGTACTGCGTCGGTGCTTAGGTTGTGGCATTCGAGCAGTTCGTCCCAGCCAATGATGCGCTTGCCTTTGCGCGAGAAGATAGTTTCGATCTGCGCCACCAGCCAGCCCTGCAGGGCGTTCTCGTCGGCTAGTCCCAGGCGGTGTATGCGGTTTTGGCATTTGGGGCAGTTCTCCCAGTTCTCTTTGCTGCAATCGTTCAGGCCGATGTGGATGTATTCGCTGGGGAAGAGCGGCGACACTTCGTCCAGAACATTGGTTATGAATTTCAATACATTGTCGTTGCCGGCGCAAAGCACGGCCTTGGGTGGCCAGCAAGGGCCGACAGCCACGGAATAGTGCCCGTTGTCGCAGGATAAGTCGGGGTAGGCGGCCAGAATGGCGCTGCAATGCCCGGTGAGGTCGATTTCGGGAATCACCTCGATGTTGCGGTCTGCGGCATATTTCACAATTTCAGCTATATCTTGTTTGCTGTAGTATCCGCCGTAGGTGGGTTCTTCGCCGGGCTTGGCGGGTTCTTCTTGCCCCCAAGGTTGGTCGCAGCGGTCGACATGCCAAGAACCGATATCGTTGAGTTGGGGATATTGTTCAATTTCGATACGCCAGCCCTGGTCGTCGGCCAGGTGCCAGTGAAACTTGTTCAGTTTGTAGGCGGCCATCAGGTCAAGATGTTTTTTGATCTGCTTGACGGTGAAGAAGTGTCGGCAGCAGTCGAGATGGCTGCCTCGCCAGGAAAAGCGCGGATAGTCCAGGATGGTGCATTCCGGCATGGTGAGGCGTCGGTAAGGGCGGTGCTGGATGTCGGGGGGCAACATCTGCACGAAAGTGCGAAAGCCATAGAAGAGTCCGGCCTCGGTGTTGGCGCTGATGAAGATGCCCTCGGGTTTGACTTGAAGCAGATAGCCTTCGTCGCCGATAGCCGTGTTCACAGTGTCGTTGATGGTGAAGGTGATGCAGTTCTTGGTGGGTTTGCCGATGAAGGCGGGGCGCACATGTTTTTTCCGGAGAGTATTGGTGATGATTTTTGCCGTGGCAGAATTTTGCGCCAGGTTCTCAAAACACAGTTTTGTGCTAGTAGACATGGTGAAGGTGCGGCCCTTCTGTACGATATACACCGGTTCGGGAATGATGTTGTATTCGGTCAGCACGGCTGAATCGCCGCAAGCCGTGGCGAACAGCAGTGTCAGGATGACTGCATACCAATATTTTAGCTTCGATAGCTTCATTGTGTTTTTTGTGCAAAGATACGAAAATTTTTTTGATTTCTTCACATTATTTCTCTCGCAGCACCTCAATCACGCCTTTGTGTAGTGTGTGGATATTGACGCCGTGGGCTTTGAAGACATAGAAATATGTGCCTGTCGGGGTGCGGTCGGCTGCGGGATCCCACCAGTCTTCATCGCTGGCGATGTTTTTGCGGAAGATGCAGCGTCCGGTGCGGTCGAAGATGGCCAGTTCGTTGTAGCGGTAGCAGGCATTCTCCAGCAGTCCCTGGATGATGAAGCGGTCGTTATTGCCGTCGCCGTTGGGGGTCACAACGTTGGGGTAGGAGAGGTTCGTATCGCAGTGGTCGCCGTTCCAAAAGATGTGGAGGTAGTAGTGGACAATGCTGTCGCAGCCGGCCTCGTTGTAGGTCTGGTAGATATAGTCGGCCACGGTGTCGGTAAATACAGTGTCCAGGGCAAACCA
This sequence comes from Bacteroidales bacterium, assembly GCA_045597945.1. GTDB lineage: Bacteria > Bacteroidota > Bacteroidia > Bacteroidales > P3 > Colimorpha. The sequence goes on along the minus strand of JAZLLD010000006.1, from coordinate 9,052 downwards.
GGGCAGCTGTTCCTCCACGATGCTGTCGCGGATTTCCACTTCCGAAGATGCGATGATATGGAGGGTGACGAAGCTGCTGCTGTCCTCGCCATGGATGCCCGTGCTGGTGCCGAGGAATCGTGTGCCCTCTTCTTCCATAGTGATGCCGCCGATAGAGAAGGGTAGCTCGCCTTCGCAGATGTAGTAGTCGACGGTGTCGGTAATATTGGGGTAAACGTATAGGTGATAGTTCACTACGCTGTCGCATTCCAGGGCGGGAGAGGTGCAGATGATTGTGGTGTCGGATACGGCTGAGGTGAATTCGTGGCCGTTGTGGTATCGAGGCAGCTGGTTCTCAACTATGGTGTCGAAGATGTCGCCCACAAAGGGTTGCAGCACACGGATATAGATCGAGTCGGTCTGAGCCTGGAGGCACTGCACCGAGTCTTGGCCCGTGATGTAGTACCAGCCAGACTGGTTGGTATCGGTGGCTGGGATGGAAAAGTCGGCACTAGGATTCTCTATGCGTAAGCTGTTAGCCCCCCAGAGCACCACGCTGTCCATGTAGAGGTTGTCGAGGTGGAATTGTATTTCGCCGCCCACGCAGAAATCTGTCGTGTCGGAGTTGAATCTCAAATGGGATAACGGTGCGTAGTTGGAGCGGCAGGTAGAGGTTGTGGAATATCGATTGTGGTTGTAGGCCACGCATTCGTAGAAGGTGAAGAATCCGCTTGTGCATTTGATGTTAGCGGAATCGGCTGCTGTTGCGGCGGCATAGTGAGCGTACCAGAGTGTTGTGTCGCCCGGAATGGGTCGGAACTGGGCACTGGGGACGCCGTTGAAGATGAAGTTGCCCGTGTCGGCTGTGTGGGCAATGATGAAATAGCTGTAGGGTCCAAAAATCAAGCTTGTGTTCCGGTCCACAAGATCGGTGGTAACCTCTCTCGACCCATTGCATTCTAGGCCGGGTAGGACATAAGCGCCGTATCCGTTGCTGAATCTAGAGAGTTGGAGAACGCAGATGGGCTTGTCGGCCGTGATGTTGTGGATAGGAGTGTATTGGACGAGTTGAATGTCGGCATATTCGCCAAGGTTGAGCATAAAACTGGTGTCGGGGGCGGTGACGTGCACCATGGTAGAGTCTTGGCTGGCAATGATGCAGGCGTAGTTGCTCTCAAAGGGGTTTGGTGTTGTCTCTCCGATAGACAAATAACGAGTGCTCCAAAGATTTAGGGGAACGATTTGCTCGCTAATGAAGCTGGAGTGACTTGGGTATATAGCCATATCGGAGGTGCTGACGGCGATAGGCTTGTCGGAGTTGATGCGGGTGTTGGTGAGTTTCCCTGTTGAGATGGTGTTGTCTGCCCTGAGGTGGTAGACTTCGCCTCGTTGGAGCGTGATGCTGAATGTCTCGCCCGGGGCTGTGCCGTCGGTGAGAGCTACGGGGGTGGTGATCTGTATTGTGGTATTGTTGCGCGAGGCTATGATTTCTGCAGTGTTGTGCGATTCTCCTACGCAGTTAAAAACACTTTGCCCGGGAACAATGAAGTCGCATCCTAGTGTGCTCCGGCCTTTCATGGTAACAATCTCCTGCTCGGGGAGTCGGAGATGATAGCAGCAGTTAATCAGAGCAGTAGAGGTGATATGGATGCCGTAGGGTGTGATGCGTGAATAGGGTGCAGTATTGTACATGTCCATAAGGTAAACTCGATGGCTGTTGGCTGCAAGGTGGATGGTGTCAAGTATGAGGGTGGGGGCAAAACGCTCGATGACGATGTCGGCGGCCTGATCGTAGGTGTAGAAATATAATGCGTGGCTTTTTTCGGGGTGAGGGTCGCAATCGGTAGCAGCGGGCGGTGCGAACCAGAACTCTTTGTCTAGTTGCGCCATGCAAAATAATGATTGCAGTATAAGGACTATAAATAGTATATATTTCTTCATCATCTAAAATAACTGCATTATATTTTTTTTATTGTGTGAAATATAAAAAAATAGGAGGCACTTGTGAAAGTGCCTCCTGAAAGATTTTGTAATATGTTATATTTGTTCCTTATTCGGCGGGAGCGGCTTCGGGTTTCAGGTTGACGACAACGAAGTTCTTCATGTTGATGAACTTCTTGGCCATCTTCTTGATATCCTTAGCGGTAACAGACTTCACGAGTGCGTCGTACTGGTCGATATCGTCGCGGTTCTCGTTGTACATATAGCTGCCCTGGATCTGACCCATCCAGAAACCGTTGTTCTGGCGAGCGGTGCCACGGTTGATGATCATCTGCTCCTGAACCTTGTTGAGGGTAACTGCCTCAGGACCATTCTTGATGTAGCCTTCGATGATGCCCTTAGCGGCCTCTTCGATAGCACCGGACATCTCGGGGTTGCAGTTGATGTAGAACATCCAGTTGACCTTGCCGTCCTGGCCGGGTTCGAAGTCGTAGCTGATCTGTACGCTGGGGCTGTAGGTGCCGCCCATCTTCTCGCGGATAACCTCGAGAGCGGTGATTTCCATAGCGTCGCTGAGCTGATTGACAATCATCTTGTTCTTCTTGGTGGGTTTGAAGCCCTGGGTCTCACCGTACATGATCATGATACCCTGGTTGTCGGTGCCCTTGAATACCTCGGCGTGCTGGATGCCCTTAGCAAATTCGGGCTCGCGGTCTTTCCAAGTCTCGGCTTTCTGCTTGCCGTTGCAAGGCAGGTTGTTGAGATACTTAGCGATGGTCTTCACGTTGTCGTCGCTCACGTTACCAACAAAGAAGAAGGTCTGGTTGCTGGCGTCGCAGAAGCGCTCGCGGAAGATTTCGTAAACGCGGTCAAGTTTCAGACCGTTGATCTGTTCCTCGGTGGGGAGCATCACGGTGCGCTTATCGTTGGGGTAAGCCACGTCGTGGTATTTCAGCAGGAAGGCAACCTGGGGATTGCTGGACATGAACTTGATCTGGTTGCGGAGGTTCTCGAGGTCGCGGTTGAAAGCGTCAGCATCCTTGCGGGGAGCCTCGTAGTAGAGGTTGAGGAGCTGGAGCATGGTCTCGAGGTCTTTGGGCGAGCAGCTGCCGTTGAAACCCTGGGTGGTTCCGGCGATGCTGGGGCTGATGCTCACGGTCATACCTTTGAGCTTCTTGCTCAGGTCGTTGCTGCTGAAGTTGGCGATACCGGCGTTGTCGATCAGGCCGGCTGCGCTCTGAGCTGCGTAGGCCTCGTTGTCTTCGTAGAGGGAGGTGCCGCCGAAAGCGTAGGAGCTCATGCGGATTTCGTCCTCTTTGAAGTTGGTCTTCTTCACGATGAAGCGGATACCGTTAGGCAGGGTGTACTCTTTGTAGTCGAGAGCCTTGTTCTCTTTGGTCACGTTAGCGGTGACGTCCTTCAGCTCTTTGGTCCAGAGGGGCTCGTCCTTGTAGGAGTCAACCCAGGGCTCGTAGTTGGCGGTGCGGGCCTTGTTGAAGATGTCGATAATCTGCTTCTCGGTGGGAACCTTGATTTCGGGAGCCTGGAGCACATAGGTGAAGTTCTCGTCGGTAGCCCAAGTCTTGATCAGAGCGTTGCACTCTTCGAGGGTGATTTCGGGGATGAATTCCTTGGCGTATTTGTACTCGGTCATGATGCCGGGGATAACTTCGCCCTGGAGGTAGTGGTTGGTGTATTCGCTAGCCAAGTTGTTGCTGTTGGTCTTGTTAGCCTCTTTGGCCATCTTGCGATAATGGTCGAGCATGTCTTCCTTAACGCGGTCGAGCTCGGTCTGGAGGAAGCCGTGCTGAACAGCGCGGTAGATCTCGGAGAGGACCACCTCGGTAGCCTCTTCGATGCGGCCTTCCTTAGGAGTAGCGTTGCCCATGAAGGCATCGTTCACGCGGCCGATGAAACCACCGTAGCCTGCGCCGGAGCTCATGAAGGGGCTCTCAGCCTTCTCGTTGAGTTCGTTGAAACGCTCGTCGAGCATGTTGCTCACGAGGCTGCGGACGAGGCTGGCGCGATAGTCGCCAACAGTGCCCTGAGCGGGTTTCTTGTGCTTCCAGAACATCTTGATGCTGGTGCTGGTAGCCTCCTTATCGGTAGCGATGGCCACGAGGGGTTCCTTGTTGTCGGGGATGTCGTAAACGGGGCGCTGTTTGGGGTTGACAGCCTTGGCGTGCTTGCTGAAGATATCCTTCACGCGAGCTTCCATAGCATCTACGTCAGCGATGTCGCCAACGATGATGACGGCCTGCATATCAGGACGATACCAGTCTTTGTAGAAGCGGACGATGTCGGGGCGTTTGAAGCCCATGATCACGCTCTCGAGACCGATGGGGAGACGATAAGCATAGCGGCTGTTGTTGAGCATGATGGGCCAGGTTTTCTCGCGGAGACGTTCCTGGGCACCGAGGTTGCCACGCCACTCTTCGTGGATGACACCGCGCTCATCTTCGAGCTCCTGGGGGTCGAAGAGCAGACCGCCGCACCAGCCGTTGAGGATGGTGAGACCCATAGTAACCATCTCGGGGTTATCAGCGGGCATATCAACATAATAAACGGTCTCGTCGAAGCTGGTGTAGGCATTGATGCCGCGACCGAACTCGATACCGTTTTTCTGCAGGGTGTCGATCATCTGATTGTGGGGCAGACCCTCAATACCGTTGAAAGCCATGTGCTCGCAGAAGTGAGCCAGGCCGCGCTGTGCCTCATCCTCAAGGATGGAGCCGGCGTTAGTAACCATGCGGAACTGGATGCGGTTTTCGGGCATCTTGTTGGCACGGATGTAATAGGTGAGACCGTTGTCGAGGTGGCCGATGCGGACTTTCTTGTCCACGGGAACCTTGGCGGTGAGGTCAGTCTTACCTTTCGCCCCCTGGGCGAAAGCCATGCTGCAGACTACTGCTACAAGCATGAGTAAGGAAAGAACTTTCTTCATAATTGTTGTTTTTTAAGTATTATAAATGAATTATTTATTGTCGTCGTCGGGTCTGTACTCCAGCAAGTCGGAGGGTTGGCACTCAAGTTCTTTGCAGATGCGCTCCAACGTGCTGAATCGCACGGCCTTGGCCTTGCCTGTCTTGAAGATAGACAGGTTTGCCGGGGTGAGGTCCACCCGCTCGGCAAGCTCGGTCAGCGAAATCTTGCGCTTAGCCATCATCACATTTAGGTTCACTACAATCATATCTCTCCGGGTGTTAGATGGTTAGTTCTTGTTCTTCCTGCATTTCGCGACCGATGCGGAAAATCTGTGAGAGGAAAATCACCGTCAGGCCGAAGAAGATGCGGGTGAAATGGATGCCGAAAAACACGGCAGGTTTCCATGCTGAACCCTGAAGCAGGTCGGCTGCGGCCAAATGCCCAAGATAGTTGCGGGTGTCGATGCTGATGGAGGAGGCGATGATGAGCAGGCCTATTACTAGCAGCAGCGAGGTCTGCTTGGTGGGGAAGATGCGCCTCTGCTTGGTGCTGCGGTAGAACGATACCAGCACGATGATTACCAGCACGAAGATGGCCACGAAGCTCAGCAACTCAAAGAACTGCAGATAGAGGGCGCACATGAGCCGCGAATCCTTGTCGCTGATATTGCTGCTGGGGAAGAAGTCCACCACATAGCTCTTCACATGGGCTACGGCCGTCATATTGCTGTCGGTACCTTCAACTATGTGTTCCTGGCTATATAGTTCAGGGGAGGCATGCAGGTCGGTGATGGCAAAGATGAAGTCGCCATGCACGGCTTTGTTATTATTCGGGAGCGATATAGGCTCCTCGGCAGCCGAAATCACGTTGTAAAAAAATAGGCCAATGAATACCAAAAGTATTCCTGCAAAGAGCGAGTAGAGTAGCCGGATGCGTCTTATGTTATTGGTCTTCATGTATGTGCACTGTTTTTGTGTTATCAGTTTCTTTGTTTTTGACGATGCAAAGATACAACTTTTTTTTGATTTGCAAGAAAAATTTATTGAAAAACGATAAATTTTTATTGTTTTTGTTTCCGACCCTCAAGGCTGGGAGGGTGTGTTGGGGGGCAATCTATGGGGCTGCCTCTACGTTTTTGCTCAAAAAAACGTATGCGATTTTGCTCTTCTTTCAGTGAGGGAGTGCAGGCTGTGGATGTCGGCAATTTTTTGTTAAACGCATGATTGTTAGTGATTAACGTGCGGGTCGGACTTGTGGGACATATACCCCGGACATGCTCAAAATCCACATGTCAACATGTCAACGCGACTTGTTTTGTGTTTTGGTGGTGGAGAAAAATATATTATTATATATTATATACTATATATACCTTATTTGTAAAATACAAATAACCTCTCTCTCTACACCTAGGATACATTCGCCGTGGACATGTGGATTTTGGGATTTTGGTGCATCTCCCCCGCTGTACTCCCGCTGAAGGCCCGCTGTACGGCCCGCAGTACGGCCGCTGTACGGCCGTATTTATGATTTATGATTTAAGATTTATGAGTGTAGAGCGCTGGATTTATGAATTATGAGTGGGCGGCCTGGATTTATGGTGGCCTCTAAAAATTAGATAATCTCAGTTTCGCAAGCGAAACTTATGAACTGAAAGAAATTACCAGAAATTAATCAGAAATTTTTTTTGTACAAGTAATTTCTGGAGCATTTCTGATAATTTCTTTCAGTCCTTCTAGCCAAGCTAGCTTGGCTAGAAAAAACAATTTTAGAGATCGCCTTGTCTTAATATCAAAAGCTAAGTTGCGGAGCTCTGCTGGGCGCTATTGCTCGGCGGTGTGGGTGTGGCTGATGAGGCGCTCTAGGGCTTGGCGGAGCTGCGCTGGGGATACGTCGTGGTGGATCTCGCCTTCGATGGCGTAGGAGATGGCCCCGGTCTCCTCGGAAACGATGACGCTGATGACGTCGAGCTGCTCGGTGACACCTATTGCGCTACGGTGGCGCAGACCCAGGTTGGGGTCGATGTCGAGGCGCGAGGTGACGGGCAGGATGCAGCGTGCGGCCAGCACCTTGTTGCCCTCCACGATGACGGCGCCGTCGTGCAGGGGCGAGTTCTTGAAGAAGAGGGCTTCCAGCAGGGCCGACGAGGTGTCGGCATTGATGCGCTCGCCGGTCTCGATGATTTCGTCGAGCGAGTTGGTGCGCTTGAAGATGATGAGGGCGCCGGTCTTGCTCTGCGACATGTGCATGCAGGCCTGGATGTAGGGCTCGTAGTTCATGTCGGACTTCTTGGCCGAGGCGTCGTTGCGCCAGAACTGGAGGCGTTTGAGCACCGTGTCGCCCGTGAGGGAGGTCTTGGTGCCCACGAAGAGGAGGAATTTGCGCACCTCGGGCTGGAAGACGATGATGAGGGCTATGAGGCCGATGCTCATGATGCCGCCGAAGATGCGGCTGCAGAGCCGCATGTTGAGCATGCTGAAAAGCGCCGAGGCACCGTACATGATGATGATGGCCCAGAAGATGCGCATGATGTTGGTGCCCTTGACTAGGCGGTAGAGCCAGTAGATGAGGCCGGCCACAAAGAGAATGTCCAGTATGTCGATGAAGCGGATGGTGGGGAGTGGGAACATGGTGTTAATCGTTGTTAGTTGTTATGAATGAGTGGTATTTTTTTTTGTAGTTTCATCTTGAATTGGGTCTTTTATTCGCTGAGGACCTCGATGACACCCTTGTGCATGGTGTGGATATTCACGCCGTGGCCCTTGAAGATGAAGAAGTAGGTGCCGTCGGGGGCGTGATGTGCGGCGGGATCCCACCAGTCCGATTCGCTGGCGATGTTTTGCTTGTGATAGACGCGGGTGCCGTAGCGGTCGTAGATGCTGAGGTCGCTGTATTTGAAACAGTTGTTCTCTATCAGTCCGCCAATCACAAATTTGTCGTTCTGTCCGTCGCCGTTGGGGGTCACTACGTTGGGGAAGGTCAGCGCAGTGTCGCAGTGGTCGCCGTTCCAGAAGATGTGTAGGTAGTAGTGGGCAATGCTGTCGCAGCCTGCCTCGTTGTAGGTTTGGTAGATATAGTTGGCCACGGTGTCGGTGAAGACCGTGTCGAAGACATACCAGGGCAGCTGACTTTCAACAATGGTGTCGTAGATGGTGGTGTCGGTGCTGGGGGTGATGTGAAGGAGGAAATAGGTGTTGCTGTCCTCGCCGTGGATGCCTGTATGTTCGAAGGGGTAGATGCCTTCAATAGAAAGCTCCTGACCCTCATAGGTTACGGGGATGTCTGATTCGCAAGCGTAATAGATAATGGTGTCGTAGATGTTTCGGTAAATGGTGAGGTGATAGTCGAAGGTGGTGTCGCAGCTTACGAGATCAGTGGAACGGATAATGGTGGTGTCGATATTGCTGAGGAAGGTGGTGTCGAATCGCGCCCACGGCAGCTGGTTTTCAACGATGGTGTCGAACAGCTCTTGGTAGAGTGGCGTGTGTATGGTGATGAAGATAGAGTCGTTGATGGAGTTGCAGGTGGTAGGGTTGGTGTTGTGCAGATGGTACCAGCCGGTGTAGGCGGTGTCGGCTATTATGTAGAGGGAGTCTGTCTCGGTGTTGAAGAAACCATTGGGGCCAGCGAGTTGGAAGTGTTCGACATTCCCTCGCTCAAATTTGAAGAATACGGTGTCGCCCTGACAGTAGTGTTGGTCCATGTTGAAATACATATAGCCCTCGTCGAGGTCATAGTCGGTGAGGATGGTATAAGTGCAGCCGCAGAGGGTGTCGAGGTCTCTGAGTATCAATTCGGTGAGTCGGAAAGGGGATGGGTTATGAAGTCTGTCTTGGCCAACCTGCCAATCTAACCTGGTGAAGAAATAGGTGGTGTCGTTCCAGTCGCGAGGCCAGGTGTGGATGGGCATGGCGTCGCCAGATGAGAGGGTGAACATGTTTCGGACGGAGTCGGGAGCATAGATGGTATACCGTTCCAGGCGGGTGAAGGTGGAAGGATAGAGCGGGGCCTGCATGGAGCCGGAACAGTCGTGGCGGGGCAACATGGTGCCACCGAAGTAACCGCCGTAGTAGGCAGTGACGAAGGTGGCCACGGGTTTGTCGAATTCAAAATACCAGGTGGAGCTTTGGGGATAGAAGGTGGTGTCGTCGCCTCGGTTGAGAACGATGGAGGAGGGTAGGTCTCCGGCAAAGAGACAGCGAGTGTTGTC
>JAZLLD010000005.1:0-7999 GCA_045597945.1 Bacteroidales bacterium | reverse complement strand
AAGATACAAATTTTTAAGCAAATCACAACCAATGGGGGAAGATGTCGTCAAATATTAAGTTGTTTATCATCTTGCAAAGATACAAATTTTTAAGCAAATCACAACTCGGCGGTCTCGTTGTCGATAGTGGCGAGCGTTGTTTATCATCTTGCAAAGATACAAATTTTTAAGCAAATCACAACATGACGTTATCGAGTTTCTAGACAACAACCGTTGTTTATCATCTTGCAAAGATACAAATTTTTAAGCAAATCACAACTGTTTGACTCCTTTACTCCCGACTTCTCGTGTTGTTTATCATCTTGCAAAGATACAAATTTTTAAGCAAATCACAACTATGCCGAGGTATGCGACCAACTACGGCACGTTGTTTATCATCTTGCAAAGATACAAATTTTTAAGCAAATCACAACCAAGCAGCGGTTGTGGAAGCTGGCAGACATGTTGTTTATCATCTTGCAAAGATACAAATTTTTAAGCAAATCACAACATGGTTTTGTTACTCCCAGACAACGAGTTTGTTGTTTATCATCTTGCAAAGATACAAATTTTTAAGCAAATCACAACTCGTGAACCGCATCTTCGCCGATGTTCCTTGTTGTTTATCATCTTGCAAAGATACAAATTTTTAAGCAAATCACAACTGGCAAAAGAAAAGGAACAGACAAACGGAGGTTGTTTATCATCTTGCAAAGATACAAATTTTTAAGCAAATCACAACATAAGGCGTCGTAGAGTCTGCACCATCAGAGTTGTTTATCATCTTGCAAAGATACAAATTTTTAAGCAAATCACAACTGAGGTTTGAATATACTCCTCAGAACCTAGCGCCATTTTCTTCTGGAGGTTCGTCAGGTGCTGAACCTGAGATCGAAGAGAGGCAAGGGTGGACTCCACCTGCTTGCCATCAACATATATAGATACGGTTCGCGATAAGGTTTTTGCCATAATATATTAACTTTATACCACAAAAATAACTATTTAATGTTAATTTCTTAGGACATTGCTGCTATTTCAAAAAAAAATCGTATCTTTGCATCGGATTTCAAATTGAACGCAATGGTTGAAATTAAGAACATTGACGGATACATAATCTACTCCGACAAAGACCAGGAAAAGCTTGCCGGAGCTGACTTAACTTGGCTCGACTTGACGGAAGCAGACTTCAGAGGCAGAGACATTTCTTGCGCAGACTTTTCATACACCGACCTAAGCGGAGCTGACTTTACAGACGCAAACATAGAGAATGCAATACTTGACGGGTGCATTTTGGTCGGCACAATATTTGATAACACCAACATGGAAGGTACCACAATGTTCGGTGCGCAATTTGAGTTATCGAGAAGGCACAAGATACACTAGCCTTTTGAGTTGTCTTCCATCTTGCAAAGATACAAATTTTTTGTGGAATAAAATATTTTTTTCATTCTAGATCACTTTGACTGCTGATATCTGGATGACTGAGGAATTGTTTTTCTGAGTCTGTGACGGATATCAATTACTGTGCTCCTTCATGCGGTTCAGTTATTCTAGCTATGCCTTGTTGATATGGGTTGAGCGGCAAACTCTGCCACAGATATAGAATGCCTTTCTATAATATATAGAATGGCATTCTATATATTTAGGGGATTTCCACATCTTATCGCCATGTATTAACACTTGACCTTTAAGAAGTTCTCAGGTTCTTAAAGCATTGTAAGATAGCGGAAAACGTTTGTTTTTCAGACTAGCTGCGGAATAGCCGGAAGGCAGAAATCTAGAATATAGAATGCATTTTCGCTGTTTTATGCACACAAATGTGTAATGTGATGTAAAATCGATTCTAGATTCTAGATTTCGTGTCTAGACTATTATGGGCCATCTGTCTTCCAATGTAGCACCGTCATGACGCCGCCCTGTAGGGCGCGGCCACAACGGGTCTACCCCGTAGAATGAACGGGACTACAATGGGGCTAGGCCGGAGATTGAGTTTTTAACGTGAATTGCCATGAACTAGCGAAATGTAGCGGCGACCGAATGGATGAATGGCCAAAAGGGATGCGAAGCACAATTATTTTGGTTTATTGCCAACTGGGAACGCCGACAATAAACCATTGTGGGATATGCTGCGAGGTTAGCGGCGGGGACGCGGGGCTGGGCCTTTGTCTTTGGGCTTGCCTTCGGGTTTGCCGTGGTGTTTCTTGCGGTCAGCTTCCATGCGGGCACGGAATTCTTTGAGCTGTTCGGGGGTGAGCACGGCATCAACTTGGATGCGGGTGGTGTACATCTCCTTGGTGAGCTCGGCTTGGAGGACTCCTTCGCGGTCGAGGAGGGGGAAGAGTTTGGCGGAGTTGTCGCCATCCTGCATCATGAGCGAACGGATCTGCTGGCGGAGTGTGTTGAGTTCGGCCTGGATGCCTTCGACCCTTTTCTTGCTCTCGCTGGTGATGGTCTCGAGCTTTTTCTTCTGGATGGCGCTGAGGTCGCTGACCATGGCCTCGATGTTCATGGGCTTGGGGTGGTCTTTGCCGCCACGGCCATGCTGGCCTGGATGCTGGGCAAGGAGGGTTGTGGCGAACAATAATGCGAAGAGAAGTGTAAATGTCTTTTTCATATCAGAAAGTATTGGTTATTCATAAAATGATTCGATAACGCCAACCGAGTAGTAGCCACCTTCGTGGGATCCGTACTGGTCCTGATAGTCGTAGAGTTCGACAATGGAATTGCCAATCTGGCTGACATTATATTCTTTAGTAAACAGAGTCGTGATGTTGATGGCCACAAACAAGACGACACAGGCGGCTATGCCCCAGGAGATTTGTTTCCAGCGGACGGTTTTCCGGGAGGGTGCGAGTATCGGGCGCTGGCGTACCTGCTGCATGACGGCGTCGGTGACATCAACTTGTCCGGGGTAGTTGATCTCTCGTAGTTGCTGAATTAGTAAATCGTCTTTTATCATTTTGTTTATACCTTAGTTCTTTGTTGTTTGATGGTCGGGCGGACTGTTGCCGCTCGGTAGTTATCGTTCACCCAAGATTTTTTTCAAGTTCTTGCGGGCCCGGAAGATTAATGATTCTACCTTGGCCACGGAGCACTGCATCACATCGGCAATATCGTTGTAGGAGAAATCGTTGAAGGTGTAGAGCACCAGGGCGGTGCGCTGCTCGGTGTGGAGCTGGCCGATGGCCTGGTGGAGAAGGCGGTGCCGCTCGTCGTAGACTATTGACTGCTCGGCATTCATCTGGTCGGACACTTGCTCAGGCAAGGGCTGGGTGTCGGCGGAGGTGAGCCAGCGGCTGTTGTGCTTCAACTCTTTGCACACTACATTGACTGTGATACGATAGATGAAAGTACTCAGTTTCGACTGGAACTTGAACCTTGGCAAAGCGGAATATAGCTCCACGAAGACCTGCTGGGTCATCTCGGGTATATCCAACTTGGGTCCGCCAATTTTGAAACAGAGGTTGGCCACAACGGTCTGATACTCTTTGACTATCTCGGAGTATCGGTTGACATTGCCGGCCAATATGTCTCTAATGACTTCTTCGTCGTTCATGGTCGAATCTTGTATTATGTATTATTTAAGCTGTTTTTCTTGCAGGGCGATGTAAAAAAATGTCAGCAAGGGAATTATTTGTATTTGAACTCCTCAATGTCGCGGCGCTCGCGCTTGGTGGGGCGGCCTGAGCCGCGGTCGCGCTTCTCGAAGGCATACTGGCGGATGAGCTGGATGCGCTCGTACTCTTCCTGCGGAGTGCGGTCGATCATGAAGTTTTCCAGCAGCTTGGCCCCTACCCTGCTACCGAGCAGCTGCTTGACTTCTATGACTTTGTGCAGCTGTTCGATGGAGAGTTCGTATACTTCGCCGACTTTGATTTCGTGCGATGCTTTCAGCGGCATGCCGTTCATGCGCACATGTCCGCAACGGCAGGCTTCGGTGGCCAGACTGCGGGTCTTGTAGAGGCGGATGGCCCAGAGATATTTGTCTAATCTGATCGGTTCGTCCATGAGGGTTTTGGGGTTAGAGTTTATATGGGAAATGTAGATTGCAAAACTTGCTGCTGCAAATTCTACAATCTACATTTTCAATTCATGATGTTAATTGTTGCGGAATACGTAGGTGATTGTGCCGGTCTGCACCTCGGGGGCGTCGTCCTTGGCGCTGAATTTGGCCTTCATGGCTGCGGCCTTGGAGATCTGCACATAGCCAGCATCGGTGAGGGTGGAACCCTTCTCGGGTGCCGACACCTGGGTGACGTTGCCACTGCGGTCGACCCAGATTTTCACGACCACCTTGCCTTCCTTGTTGTTGTTGACAGTGGGCGAAGGCAGTGCCTTTGCGCTGCGACCTGTGAGGCTGAAACCTGCACCACCTTTACCTGGAGTGCCATCGTAGCGGTTGCTGTTGGGGTCGCCGCCTTCCTTGCCCTGGTTGCCAGAGCCTTGGGTCACGCCCTGACTTCCGCCGTTCTGGGTCTTTGACTTGTCGCTCTTCTTGAAGAGGGCGTTGGTGTTGACCTCGGGCTGTTTGGGAGTCTCGGGCTGCTTGGTGGTGGGAGTCTCGTTGTTGGTCTTGGCGGTAGAGGGCTTGTCGGAGCTGTTGATGGGCACAGTGCTCTCGGTGCGCTGGGTGCTGACCTGCTCGGCCTGCGAGGCAGGCTGCGGAGCGCTGGACTCGGGGCTGGGGTCGGGCATGGGATTGTCGCCGGAGCCGAAGTCGCTGTTGCCCAGGTTCACCTCCACACCCTCTTCGGGGATGGGGGGATCTGGTGGGTCGTAGCCAAAGGAGAGGCAGATGATGAGGATGAGCCCCAGCACCAGTGCCGTGGTACCACCTGAGATGAATTTATTTTTCTGTTCTTGAGTCATAATATGAATGTATTATGATTTCGATGAAGCTCTATTTCTTGGGCGATGTGGCCAGGATGACTTTGTGCTTGCTGCCGGTCTGGTCGTTGATGGCATTGACTGCATCGATAACATTGACAACATATTGCACAGGCACGGTCTTATCGGAACGCAGCACCACGCAGGCATCGGTGATGCCAGCATCGATGCCCGCAGCGATGAGGGGCTGGAGGCCGTCGACATCGGTAGGCGTGTCGCCCACCTGGAAGTTGTAGTTCTCATCGATATACACGGTCACGTTCTGCTTGGCCATAGTCTTGCTACCGCTCTCGGGGAGGAGGAGCTTCACCGCATTGGGGCTGATGAGGGTGGACGTCATCATAAAGAAAACCAACAAGAGGAACACCAGGTCGGACATGGTGGAGTTGTTGTTCTCAATGGTGAGTTTGTTTCTTGTCTCAATCATTTTGGAATCGTGTTAAGAGTTGACAAATACTCTGTTGGATTATGCGGGTTCGTGGAGGAGGTCCATGAACTCAGAAGCGCGAACCTCGATGTCGAGGACCACCTTGTTGATGCGAGTGACAAGGACATTATAGAGGAAATAGCAGATGATGCCGACGATAAGACCGCCGATGGTGGTGACCATGGCCTGGTACATACCGGTGGCCAGGGTGGCAATCTCGATGTTGTTGCCGGCGTGGGACATATCCTGGAAGCAGGTGACCATACCGGTGACGGTGCCAAGGAAACCGACCATGGGGCCGAGGGAGGCAACGGTGGCCACGAGGGAGACCTTCTTCTCCAGGCGCGCGACCTCAAGTTTGCCTTCGTTTTCAATAGCGGCCTGAATATCGCTCAGGGGGCGGCCAAGACGGCTGAGACCCTTGTCGACCATGCGTGCCAGGGGAGAATTGGTCTGCTTGGAAAGAGAGCGGGCGCCGTCAACATCGCCTTTGTGGATATATTCGCGGATGTTGTTCATAAACAAGTCGTCGTCTTCCTCTTTCACAGCCTGACGCAGAGCCAGATAGCGTTCTACAGCAATATAGATAGCCAGTGCGAGCATAAACAGGAGCACCAGCATAATCCAACCACCATTCAGCGCCATGTTCCAAAGAGTGATGCGCTCGGGAGCAGCGGTAGCGGCTGCAGTGTCAACGGCAGTCTGCACATCCGACATACCGTCTTGAATCATTAAGATAGGGTTCATTTTTTTGTTGTGTGTTTATTTATTATCAAAATGTAAATGACATGTTTATAGAGGGTGCCACACTCCATCTGTCGGTCAGACAGGGCGAGAGCGAAGGCCCGATATGCATGGTCAGATCGTCGCTGACATTAAAGTCGTAGAGGTGGCCGAAGACATAGGCATCCAGCAGGTTGAAGCCGTAGACTGCCGCCACAACGATGCAGAAGGTCTGAAAATTCTTGTTGGCCGATTGATACATATTATATATACTGCTGCCCGGATAGCCCTGGTAGTCGGGCAGGGTGGACGAACCGTCATAGCCGATGGCCAGATACTCGGTCTTGAACATCCGCATCTGGCTATAGTAGTTGTAGGCCATATAGCCCACACCGCCCAGCGCCACATAGAACAAGGGGGCCTTCCATGCCTGGCGGTTGTAGATCTGGCCGCCGCCCGGCACCAGCGAAAGCAACAACGCCGTGGTGGGGTTGTGGTCGGTCTTGACAACCGTAGTCACCTGGCTCGGGCGGATGGAAACCATCTCCTCCTGAGCGAAAGCCGACATAGTCAGAGCAAGCAGTAATACTATAACAGACAGTCTTCTACGCATACCTAAGCAAAGTAGCACTTCTATTGGTGAAGAATCTTCATGATTCTCTCAAAATCCTCGTCGTTATTGAAGTGGATAGTCATCGTGCCCTTGCCGCGGCGGGAGCGCTTGATTTCCACATCGGAGTCGAGAAGCTGGCGCATCTGCGACTGGGCTGCGCTGTGGGTAGTGGGGAGTTCGGGCTTTACAGTGGGAGCCTTGGGCTTGTCCATATCCTTGGCGGCCTTGACCATCTGCTCGGTCTGGTGGACAGAGAGGTGGCGGTTGACGATATCGTGCAAGATAGCCAGATGCTTCTCGGGGTCTTCCACATTGATGAGCGCACGGGCATGGGCCATGCTGATCTGTCCGGAGCTGAGTGCCAGCTGGGTTTCGGCGGGCAGGTTCAGCAGACGCAGATAATTGGTGATGGTGGAACGGTCCTTGCCCACACGCTGGCTCAGCTGCTCGTGGGTGAGCTGGCATTCCTCCACCAACGCGTTGTAGGAGAGGGCAATCTCCATGGCGTTGAGGTTCTCGCGCTGGATATTCTCCACCAGCGCCATCTCCATCATCTGGCCGTCGGTGGCGATGCGGATATAGGCGGGCAGCTCGGTAAGGCCGGCCAGCTGAGAAGCGCGGAAACGGCGTTCGCCGGCAATCAGCTGATACTTGCCGTCCGGCATACGGCGAACAGTGATGGGAGTGATAACGCCCTGCTCACGAATAGACTGCGCCAACTCTTGCAGAGCCAACTCATCAAACTCCTTGCGGGGCTGGAAAGGGTTAGTCTCGATCTCACTCACCGACACCATGCTGATGGAAGCGGTAACATCCGACTCGTTTCCACCTAAGGTGTTCACATCTATATTGCCCAGGATAGCGTCAAGGCCGCGTCCCGGGGTATTGGGTTTCTTACTTGCCATTAATTGTTCTTTAACTTATTACGTTTCAGTATTTCGGTTGCCAGATTCAGATAGTTGATGGCTCCGGGGCAGGTGGCGTCATACATGATGATCGACTTGCCGTAGCTCGGGGCCTCGGCCAGCTTGGTGTTGCGATAGACCAAAGTGTCGAACACCAGGCGTTTGAAATGAGCGCGCACATCCTCCACCACCTGGCGAGCCAGGCGCAGACGCGAGTCGTACATGGTGATGAGCAGGCCCTCGATGTTCAGCTTGGGGTTGAGCCTGGTCTGCACGATGCGCACCGTGTTGAGCAGCTTGCCCAAACCCTCCAGGGCGAAATACTCGCTTTGGATGGGGATGATCACCGAGTCGCTGGCCGTGAGGGCGTTGACCGTGATCAGGCCCAACGAGGGGCTGCAGTCGATGATGATGAAGTCGAATTCATCGCGTACAGGCTCCAGTGCGCGGCTGATGAAATACTCG
>JAZLLD010000004.1:0-62294 GCA_045597945.1 Bacteroidales bacterium | reverse complement strand
GAGTTCCAAAACAAGTTGCTTTCGCGAAACTCCAGTACGCAAATGCTCATAACGCAGCACGTCCGCATATCATGTGCGGACGTGCTGTTTGTTTGATTGATTTATTCGAAATATGCCCCGCTTTTCGAGCGTCCTTTTCCCAAAAGGGACGGTGGCGGAAGCCGTCATTTGTCAGTTCGCCAATCACTGGTCCAGCTCGGCGGTCTGTTTGGAGGCTTTTTTGCTGCCTTCGTAAAGTTCAAATTTCAGGAAGCGGCAGTCGAGAGAGCCGTTGAGCATCTGGATTTTCTTGCTGGGTTTGAGGCCGATATGTTTGAGGGCCTCGAAGTCGCTGGAGATAAGCCACACCTCACAGTTCTCGCCATATTTCTTCTTGAAGGTGTCGCCGAGGAGTTCGTACATGGCGTTGAGGTCTTCAATTTTGATGCGCTCGCCATAGGGTGGGTTGGTGATAATCATGGTTTTGCCCTCTGGTGGGTCTTGCTCTTCAAAGGAACCGCAGTAGAGCTCGACATCCTTGTGCAGTTTGGTGTATTCGAGGTTCTTCTCGGCTTGCTGCAGCACCTGCATGTCGATATCATTACCCCAGATCTCGCAGTCGAAGTCGCCTGAGCCAATCTTGCGGTCTTCTTGTTCTTTGACACTCTTCCATTCGCCGAGGTTGAACTCCTTCCAGCGCTTGAAGGCGAATTTGCCGCCACGGTAATATTGTGCGGGGATGTTGTTGGCCAGCATGGCTGCCTCGATGAGGATGGTGCCGGAGCCGCACATGGGGTCGTAGAAGTTGGTGTCGCACTTCCAGCCGGCGAGTTTGATCATGCCGGCGGCAAGTACCTCATTGATAGGTGCGATACCTACAGCCTGGCGGTAGCCGCGTTTGTGGAGAGAGTCGCCGCTGGAGTTGATGAGCAGGGTGACTTGGTTGTCGCGGATATGGAGGTTGAATTTATAGTCGGGGTTCTCGGTGTCGATGGAGGGACGCTGGCCGAAATTGCGGCGGAAGCGGTCTACGATGGCATCCTTGGTTTTGAGGGCGGCAAAGTAGGAGTGGGTGAAGATTTCGCCGCTGGTGGTGCTGTCGATCATGAAAGTGCAGTCGACGTCGAGGATCTTTTCCCATTTGATTTGGTATACTTTGTTGTAGAGTTCCTGCTCGTCGTTGGCTTCAAATTCTGCGAAAGGCTTCAGGATGGCTAAAGCAGTGCGGCAAGTGTAGTTAGCGCGGTAGAGCACCCGCATGTCGCCTTCGAAAGTCACGGCGCGGTTGATGCACTCGATGTTCACGGCACCGCATTCTTTCAGTTCTTCGGCAAGCACTTCTTCCAAGCCCATCATGGTCTTGGCAATCATCTTGAATCGTTCGCGGCCACTGGTGCTCATGGGCACCTTTTTGCCATTTTTTTTCTCGATTATCATATATTTGTATTTTTCTTATTTCTATATTAATGTATTATTGTCGGTCTGAAGGTCTTGCTCCGGCAGGTTCTTGCGGAAGTGACTTAGACGGTGGTTGACCCGCTTGGTGGACTTGAGGTTGCCGGTGACGATTGCCATGTTCAGTTCATAGCCGAGCATGACTACCAGGCAGTTGAGGAATATCCAAAGCATGATTACGAGCAGGGTGCCAATAGAACCGTAGAGGAGGTTGTATTGGTTGAAATGAGCCAGATAGATGCGGAATCCCCACGAAAGGAGCATGAACATGCCCAATGCGAAGATTGCTCCGGAGGAGAAGAAGCCGACTCGGTGTTTGCCCGAAGGAACTAGGTAGTAGATGGTTGAGAGGATGAGCAGACCCATGGCACTGGTGATTATCCAGCCGCCGGCACCGATGACCAGATGTGTGAATGGACCGGGAATAAGCCATCCTTGGCGGAACATCCACAGTAATATGTTTTTATAACCGATGAGGCATATCAGCATGAGGACGAGCATGGTGTAGAGCATGAAGACCAGAAGTATGCACAAGGGATAGCGTATGATGAATTTGCGGCGCTCCATGCCACGGTCGGAAAGGTACATCATCATGCCGTGCATTGCGTTGGCTGCCAATATGATGGAAAGGACAAAGCCGATGGAGAGCAGGCTGGTGTGTTTGTGGCCCATGACGTCGTTGATGGTGGCCGCCAGCGGATCTAAAATCTTGGGCGGAACGATGTCTTGCAGTTGTAGAAGCAATTGGTCTTGCAGTCCGTCGAAGGGGAGGAATGCGATGAGTGTGAAGGCGAAAATGAGCAGTGGGGGCAGGGCCATGAGGAACGAAAAGGCAAGTCCTTTGGATGCACGCCATAGGTCGCCATTGCCGATGCCGCGAAGGAGGTAGGCCACAATGTCGTAGATGGGCACTCCTTTGTTGCCGGGCAGAGAGAAGTTGTAGAGGCTGTATCTCACTAACTTCACAAACTTCATCCGCATGAACTTGGTTGTCAGCTCCTGGCTAGTCACGTTGCTCCTTTGTGTTTATTTTTTGACGAGAGAAATATCCATGCTTTTGATATGGTGGGTGAGCGCACCTACGGAGATAAAGTCGACTCCGCTTTCGGCATAGCTGCGCAGTGTGGCATCGGTGATGCCACCGCTGGCCTCTGTTTCGTATTTGCCGTTGATGCGTTTCACGGCTTCCTTCAGTGTTGGAACATCAAAATTGTCTAACATAATGCGGTGAACGCCACCATGTTTCATCACTTGTTCCAATTCGTCGAGGTTGCGCACTTCGATTTCGATTTTCAAGTCCTTGCCCTTGGCCTGCAAATAGTCGTGGGTGCGGTCGATGGCAGCCTCGATGCCGCCGGCGAAATCGATGTGGTTGTCCTTGAGCATCACCATGTCGTAGAGGCCGATGCGGTGATTGGTGCCGCCGCCGCATTTCACGGCGTATTTCTCTAAAAGACGCATGTTGGGAGTGGTCTTGCGGGTGTCAAGAAGCTGGGTGTGAAGGCCTTCGAGCATCTGCACCATCTTGTGGGTCTGGGTGGCGATGCCGCTGAGGCGTTGCATGAAGTTGAGGGCTGTGCGTTCGGCAGTGAGGATAACACCCGAGGCTCCTTCCACAATCATCAGCACGTCGCCTTTCTGTACGGTGTCGCCATCATGTTTCATCGCAGTCGCCTTCATGGGCAACTGGCTGTGGTAGAATGAGTCGTTAACGAAATGAAACACACGTTCGCCTACCTCCATGCCGCAGAGGATTCCGTCCTGCTTGGCCACCATCTTGGCCGAAGCTGTTGCGGTGGGGGGGATACATGCCAAAGTGCTATGGTCGCCGTCGCCTACGTCTTCGAGCAGTGCCATGCGGATCAATTCGTCCAAATTCGGGATATTATTCATCATGTCAAATAACTTTTATGAGTTTGCAAAGATACGAAAAAAAACTCAAATCGTGTCTTTTTTGCATCTAAAAATTCACATTTGTATAATTATCAAATGATTATTCTAGTGCTGAGTTGCGTCTGCCGCAATATTCCTAGCCACTGAGACCTGGCCTGTTGTCAAATCTTGCAGAGGCTGGAGCTGGATAGAGGCATCAGAAGTTGTCGGAAATGTCGTTGTCGCCAGATGGACTTTCGGTTTCAGGAATGAAAACATCTTTTTGGAAAATAGCAGTCAGTTCCATGGGGCCGTTCAGCACGATGGTGCGGGGATTGTCGGTGTTGTTGTCGCTCCATTTCTCAAAGAAACAACCGTTGTGTGGAATTGCCAGAATCTGGATGGTGGAACCTTCAGGAAAGTATCCGCTGCCGGCACAAGCACCAAGGGTGTCGTTGTTGGAAAGGATGACCAACTGCTGATCGTGGCAGTCGATAATAGTGTCGTGGTGATAGGCAGTATCGCAAGTTCCATAAACAATTGTGGAGTCGTGCAGCAACAGTGTGGTGTAAACAGTCTCTGCTTGAACATGTTCCATGTTTGCTATCAGCGAGATGTCGCTCGTGAGTTGCAGGGTTCTGGGGTTCTCGGTGTTGCCGTCGGACCAAGATGTAAAGACGCAGTTCTGCTTGGGCACGGCCGCAAGCGTGACTGTGTTGTCGGCGCTGGGATCTTGCACTACCAATACTGTTCCCAAGCTTGGGTTGCTGGACTGGGCGGCAATGGAGAAAGGAGGGTTGTCGTCGGTGTTGGTGTTGTCAACGCATGCCAAAGTTTGAGCCAGGCAAAGGATGAGCGAGGATGCAAGAAGTATTATTTTTTTCATGAGTCTATATTTTTGATAATTGAGTGTTAATAGTTTGTTGCTGTTGGCTTTTAGCTCTTGCAACAAGGGCAGAATGCCACAACAACCAAATTGCAAAGATACGAATATTTTTTATAATAATAAGGATTAATTATTAAAAATACATTTTTGGGGATTTCTCGGCTGTGATTGTCTCTTGAAAAATGAATTTTTGAGGTCTTCGCAAGTCCGGAGAAGACCCAGTGAAGGCCCGCTGTAGACCCGCTTCCGTAGTTGGCCCAGGGTGGAATTATTTTGGTGGCAGAATTGCCCCGCAGAAATATTGCCCGGATGCCGCGAGATGAAAATGACATCGTGGCAAGATGACATTTTGTCTGGATTGAAGGCATTCTTGCCGCTCTCAGATTTTTTTCTTTCATTATGTCAAAAAAAAATCGTAATTTTGCAACATGAAAGCAACAATTTTAAATATAGGCGATGAGCTGCTGATTGGCCAGGTTGTGAACACCAATGCCAGCCGTATGTCGCAGATGCTCATAGGTGTTGGCATCGATGTGTGTGGCACTTATGTGATTGGCGACAATGCCGACGATATTAGAAATTATCTCCGTCATTGCATCGACCGTAGCGATGTGGTGCTGATTACCGGCGGCCTTGGGCCCACCAAGGACGACATCACCAAGAAGACACTTTGCGAGTTTTTCGGCAGCGAACTGTATGAAAATGAGGAAGCTCTGGCCAATGTGAGACGCATATTTGAGTCGCGCGGCTACGAGCTGACTCCCATCAATCGTCAGCAGTCGTGGGTTCCGCGTTGTTGTACGATGATAAACAATGTGTTAGGTACGGCACCTTGCATGTGGTTTGAATACGAGGGCAAAGTGATTGTGTCGCTGCCGGGTGTGCCTTTTGAGATGGTGAACTTGATGGAGACCGAAATCGTGCCAAGATTGCAGAAACATTTCTGTACCGATCAGATTATCAATAAGAACTTGCTGGTTCAAGGCATCGGAGAATCGTTCTTGAGCGATATGATTGAGTCGTGGGAACTGGCACTGCCCAAGACCATACGCCTGGCCTATCTGCCTCAGGCTGGCATGGTTAAGCTGCGTCTTACCGCTAGGGGAGGGCATGACGACCTCGCCTTGCTGCAGTCGCAGATTGACAAGGCTGTGAGCGAGCTTTATCCTATTGCAGGACAATATATTGTGGGCGAAGATATGGAAAACCTGCCAGAGTTGGTGGCCTATACAATGAAGCGTTATGGCAAGACGCTGGCCACGGCCGAAAGCTGCACTGGTGGCCAGCTGGCTCAGCAGCTGACAGCTATGGCTGGGGCTTCGGAATATTACCGTGGTGGCGTTGTGGCTTATAGTAATGAGGTGAAAGAGTGTGCGTTGGGTGTGAGTCACGAAACGCTGCTTGCCCATGGTGCCGTGAGTGAGGAGACTGTGAGGGAGATGGTAGAAGGTGCGCGCAAGCGTTTGGGCGCAGACTATGCTGTTGCCACAACCGGCGTTGCCGGACCTGGCGGTGGAACACCCGAGAAACCTGTTGGAACTGTGTGGATTGGCGTGGCCTCAGAAAAACAGACTGTGGCAAGATTGCTGAAATTTGGCGACCGCCGTGCCCAAACTATCGATCGCACTTGTTTCACTGTATGGAGCGAATTGATAAAAATGGTAAAGGAGGAATGTCATGAGTAGAGCTTTTCTGACTGTGCTTTTGTTGGTGGTTTCCAACGTTTTTATGACTTTCGCATGGTATGGCAATCTGAAATTGACCGAGCTGAAGATTTCCACCGATTGGCCGCTGATTCTCATCATTCTCTGCTCTTGGGGGCTGGCCTTTTTTGAATATTGTTTCATGATTCCGGCCAACCGCATAGGCTCGCAGATCAATGGCGGTCCGTTCAGCCTTATGCAGTTGAAAATCATTCAGGAAGCAGTGTCGCTGACGGTTTTTACCGTGATTGTGGCAACTGTCTTCAAAGGCGAACCCATTCGTTGGAATCATCTTGTGGCATTCGGCTTTATTTTGCTGGCCGTGTTTTTCGCATTTCTAAAAACTGAATAACGATGAAGAGAATAGTATTGCTTTTGATTGTCGTTTTTACGATGTTGGGTTGCTCCACGGATATGAAAACCGTGGAGTTGACCGATTGGAAGGTTGAGTATAATGGAAATTGGCTTCCGGCAACTGTGCCAGGATGCATCCATACCGACTTGATGGCCAACAAGATAATTCCCGATCCGTTTTATGGCACCAATGAAGATTCGGTGCAGTGGGTGGCAGAGCGCGAATGGCATTACTCCACCACGATTTCCAAGGATATGTGGGAAGGTTATGAGCATTGCGACTTGGTGATGGAGGGCCTCACACTCTGTGAGGTTACGCTTTCTGGTCAGGTGCACGGTCAGCCATTCTGCCGCCAGGCATTCAGGGTCAACAATATGTTCCGCGAGTATCGTGTTTGTCTTTTCGAACTGATGATGGGCGACGATATTCTGCCAGACCCAGACGGCGATGTGGTGCTGGATGTTTATTTCCACCCCATCAAGGCTGCCAACGAGGCCTATTTCGACTCTGCTTCAAAGGATTACAAATATGATTTGCCGGATCATCGAGCTATGACCCGCATGGCACCATATATGTTGGGCTGGGACTGGGGTCCAACTCTCAGCACAATGGGCATCACCAAATCGGCTCGGCTTGAATGCTATAATGGCGAGTTGCCTGAGCCTGAGCTGCCTGCCGTGAAATCATGGAATGTGGAACTGCGCCAGGAGCAAGATTCTATTGGCCAGTCGTTTACCTTCTTCAAAGACGGTAAGCCCATCTTTGCGAAAGGTGCCAACTGGATTCCCTGTCATTCTTTCCCCATCCTCACTCCTGCGCTGAAAGATCAGTATCGCTATCTTCTGACCTCGGCCAAAGAGGCTAATTTCAATATGTTGAGAGTTTGGGGTGGCGGCATCTACGAGCCCGATTATTTCTTCGACCTTTGCGACTCGTTGGGACTGATGGTTTGGATGGATTTCAACTTTAGCTGTGCGCTCTATCCTTCTGATAAAGAATTTCTTGATAATGTCAAGATTGAGGCAGAAGAACAAGTGAAACGTATCGCCCAGCATCCATGTGTGGTGGTTTGGTGCGGCAACAATGAGGTGAAGAATGGCTGGGAAGACTGGGGCTGGCAAGGGCAGTATGGCTGGTCGGATTCGCAGCAGGCTGAGTTGAAGCACGGTATCGACACCATTTTTGGCGAAAACGGCATCTTGGCTCAGGCCGTAAAGGAATTTGATCCATTGAAACGTGCATATATCACTACATCACCACTTTATGGCTGGGGTCATCCCGAGTGCGTCACTCATGGCGACAGCCATTATTGGGGCGTTTGGTGGGGCGAGTTGCCCTTCGAGGTTTATAAGGAAAAGACCGGTCGCTTCATGTCGGAATTTGGCTTCCAAAGCTATCCGGATTATAGCACTATTTGCCGCTATTGTCCTGAAAATGAACGCTACATAGGCTCTCCTTCTATGAAGAAACACCAAAAACATGGCCGCGGTTTGGAAATTATTGATAAGGCCATGAAACAGTATTATGGTGTCGACAGCAAGAGCTTGTCGTTGGAGGATTTCTGCTATGTGAGTCAGTTGCTTCAGGCTTGGGGCATGGGCTACGGCATCTATCAGCATATTTTGCAGCAACCCCATTGTATGGGCACCCTGTACTGGCAGTTGGATGATTGCTGGCCCGTGGCATCGTGGAGTAGCATAGACTGCTATGGCAACTGGAAGGCATTGCATTACAGAGCTCAAGCCCTTTTTAGCGACGATGTAGACCTTGCCATGTTTGAGGATTATTACAAAACATACCCCAAGAATCTCAAGTTGAGCAAGGCCGACTATAAAGTAGATGTTAATCGTGATAAAGGGTTGCAGGTTGTGCTGAAAGCAAATAATTATATGCGCGATGTGATGCTTCAGACCGAGCCTCATGTAGACGGCCATTTTGACATTAACTATTTTGATATGGGCAAAGGTGCGCAGATGACGGCCACTTTCGTGCCTCGCAATCCCAGTGCCGACCTCTCACAAGTGGATGTGAAAGTCAAGTGCTTGAACGATGTGATTGTCGGCAGATAAACTTTTTTTTAGTGTCGTCAACAATAAAAATACAAGTTTTTTGTTATTTGTTTTTTATTGTTTGAATAATTTAAACTAGTAAGAATGGAACCGCTTAAACATGAATGTGGAATCGCTCAGGTGCGATTGTTAAAACCCTTAGCGTATTATCAGGAACATTATGGAACCTGGCGTCTCGGATTGAACAAGCTGTATCTGATGATGGAAAAGCAACACAACCGTGGCCAGGATGGTGCAGGCATCACCTGTATCAAGACTGATTCCGAAATTGGGTCGGAATATATCTTCAGAGAAAGAGCGTTGGGCAGCGGTGCCATATCTGAAATCTTTGACCGTGCAGGTAAGCAAATTGCTCAAAGCGAGGCGGAAGGCGAAGACTTTATCATGCGTCCTTTTGCTGGTAACATGTACATGGGGCATCTGCGTTACAGCACTACCGGACGCCATGGTATTCAGTACCTTCATCCTTTGGTGCGCCGCGACAATTATCGTGCAAGAAGTCTCTCTTTGTGCGGCAATTTCAATCTGACCAATGCCCAGGAGGTTTTTGACCAAATTGCTGCCAAGGGTCAATATCCGCGTAGTACTTCCGATACCTATATTCTGTTAGAGCAGTTGGGCCATCGTTTGGATCGTGAGGTTGAAAAACTTTACGTGAAGGGAAAGGATGAGGGCTATTCTGGGCTGAACCTCACCCATTATATTGAGGAAAGAGTGGACCTAGCCCGTATCTTGAGCGAGTGCGCTCCGAGTTGGGATGGTGGCTATGTGATTTGCTGCATGACTGGCAGCGGAGAGCAGTTCGCCATGCGTGACCCTTGGGGTATCCGTCCGGCATTCTATTATTATGACGACGATATTCTGGTGGTGGCATCAGAACGCCCTGTTATCCAAACGGCTATGAATGTCATGGTGGAGGATGTCCACGAGCTTCTGCCTGGCCAGGCTATTTTTGTCAACCAGAAGAATGAGGTGCGCCTGCAGCAAATTATCGAGCCCAAACCCAATGTGAGCAAATGCTCATTTGAGCGTATTTATTTCTCTCGTGGCAGCGACAAGGATATCTATGAGGAACGCAAGCATTTAGGCTATAATCTCGTGCCAGCCATTGTTGAGGCATGCGACAACGATTTGTTGAATAGTGTCATCTCGTTCATCCCCAATACTGCCGAGGTCGCATATTACGGTATGCTACACGGTTTTGATGATTATCTGAATGCCGAAAAGGCCAGGGCTATCGCCGGTTTGGCTAAATGTGGTGCATTGTCGGAGGAGAATATCGCTGAGATTCTGAAACTCAGGGTTAGAAGTGAGAAAGTAGCCATCAAGGATATTAAGCTGAGGACATTTATCACTGAGGACAGTTCGAGAAACGACATGGCTGCCCATGTCTATGATGTGACTTATGGCATTATCAATGATGGTGTTGACAACCTGGTAGTGATTGACGATAGTATTGTTCGTGGCACTACACTGAAGAATAGTATTATCAAGATTCTGTCGCGCCTGCGTCCCAAGAAACTGGTCATTGTCAGCAGTTCACCACAAGTCAGATATCCCGACTTTTACGGCATCGATATGTCTCACATGCATGAGTTTATCGCTTTCAAGGCTGCCATCGCACTTCTTGAAGAGCGTGGTATGACTGATGTGATCGACGGTGTCTATCGCGACTGCAAGGCTGCCGCAGAGTTGCCCGCCTCCGAGTTACAGGAGAATTATGTGAAGCGTATCTACGCACCTTTCTCCGAGAAGGAAATCTCAGGCAAGATTTGTCAGCTGGTTACCGATAAAGAGTCTACCGTCCCTGTCGAGTGTATTTTCCAAACGTTGGACGGTCTGCATGAAGCTTGTCCCGACCATACTGGCGATTGGTATTTCAGCGGAAATTATCCCACTCCCGGCGGTTTGAAGCAACTCTTCAGGACTTTCGTGCAATATTATGAAGAATTTCGAATGAAATAATCATCAGATAGTTCTAAACAAGATGGCTTGCTTCTGCATCGAAGCAAGCCATCTTTTATTCACTACAAGTTTAAATGGTAGGGATATACTATTATAATTGAACGTGTTTCCAGATTGCTTCAAGCCCAATTTGGTCTCTTTCGCCTTCCTGCGGCCGCACCCTAACCCCGTCCTTCCCCCGTTCCTTATTCTATATTTATACTATAGTTATACTATATTTATCCTATATATAATAGAATAAATATAGTATAACTATAGTATAAATAAGGTAAAACGAGCGAGGTTTGGGCGAATCTAGGGGTGGGATCAGGTTGGGACGCAAGAATCTATTTTCAACCCCAAAAGGATTTGGCCGATAGGCATAATTGCTTAGAGGTTGTCTTGGTATTGTGTTAACAGCCAATTGATTAATGTGGAGCGCTGGCCACTAATCTGTGTTGGTAATACATGCCTTTATTCTGAAAATATAGAATCTGCTTCTAGAAATGAAGCATCAACCGAGTATTATTCCCCCCGATTCTGCGGATGTGTATTTCTGCCTATAGCCTTTGGTAGGCTAGGGCTACTTGATAGGTGTCCAATAGCTGTTCTCGCTGATGCCCATGAGAGAGCCTCTTACTTTCAATCTGCCATCTTCAACAAATTCAATGGTGCAGTTGGCATTGATGCCGCGGGTTGGGTCATATACTTTGCCGCCATCCCAGCAGTGTTTTTTCTCGTTGTGGCTTATTCCGTGGAAAAGGATGACCTTGGTCATGGGCACACTGCGTAATTTCTTGTCTGGATTCTTTGTGTCGGTATAGACTTTGCCTGTGGAGGGATCGATGCTGTCTTTCACCCAGATGCATTGAGCATAATAGGTGTTGTTTTTGGTTTTGTACACTCGAACCTTGGTTTGGTGGCCGCCGTGGTTTACCTTATAGGTGCCGAGGATAGCATCGGCATTGTTGTTCTTGGGATTTTGTGCAAATGCCACGCTTATGCAAAGCGCTGCGAGAAGGAAAAGGATTGCTTTTTTCATGTTGATGGATAAAAGGAGGGCCAACTGCTAGTGCAATTGGCCCGGTATAAGAAGTTTATTTCTGCTCTTCGGTTTTGTTGGGATTGGCTTTTGCTCCAGCAGGACGCGAAATGCTCTCGCGCATATCGGTGTCGGCCTGGATGTTCTTCATACGATAGTAGTCCATGATACCGAGGTTTCCAGTGCGGAATGCTTCTGCCATTGCCTTAGGAACTTCTGCCTCAGCCTCAATAACTTTAGCACGGGCTTCCTGTGCCTTGGCTTTCATTTCCTGTTCAGATGCTACTGCCATGGCGCGGCGTTCCTCAGCCTTAGCCTGGGCAATATTCTTATCGGCATTTGCCTGGTCCATCTGGAGTTGTGCGCCGATGTTCTTACCCACATCGATATCTGCGATATCAATGGAGAGGATTTCAAAAGCAGTGCCGCTGTCAAGACCTTTGGACAATACCAGTTTGGAGATGCTGTCGGGGTTTTCAAGCACCTGCTTATGGCTTGAGGCAGAACCGATTGAGGTTACAATACCTTCACCTACACGGGCGAGAATGGTCTCTTCTCCAGCACCACCAACAAGCTGTTGGATGTTGGTGCGCACGGTGACTCGGGCTTTGGCAATCAGCTGAATACCATCTTTTGCCACTGCGGTCACAGGAGGAGTGTCGATTACTTTGGGGTTGACAGAAGTTTGTACTGCTTTCAGCACGTCGCGGCCAGCAAGGTCGATGGCGGTTGCGGTGCGGAAATCAAGGTTCATATTGGCCTTGTAAGCCGAAATGAGTGCCTGTACCACACTGTCGACGTTACCACCAGCCAGATAGTGGCTTTCCAATTCGTTCTGAGAAAGTTTCAGACCAGCTTTTGTTGCATTGATCATGTTGTCAACAATCACACTGGGCGGTACTTTACGGAATCGCATAAACATAAGCTGTATAAGCGATGTGGGGACTCCGGACACAAGTGCTTTGAACCATAAACCCATGGGCACGAGGTACATGAGTAAGAAAAACAGAATGACGCATAATGCGACAATGATAATAGTTACAGCTGGCATAATATTAGATTTTAATTGTTATTATCCTTCTACTCAAATCGTTTGTCTTCAACTTCGCAAACATCAATGCGATAACCTTCGATGGCCACTATTTCAATCTCTTTATCAGGATCGATAAACTTATTGATGGCGTGGACTTCAACCAGTTGGCCATTGATGAGGGCTTTGCCGGTGGGTGCAAGGCGGGCCACAGTAGTTCCTCTTGTTCCGATTGCAAACTGATTCTCATCCACCTGATTGACGCTGCTGTCTGATTCTTCGTTCAGCATAAAGCGTTTCCATGTCTTGGCTTTCAAGAAGATAGTGAGCAGCACTGCTGTGATGGCTGCACAGCAGAATAGAACTATGTTGCCAACTGTGCTGCCCCATAGAATATAGCTCTCGATCAGTCCGTAGATGAGCAGGCCAAGTCCACAGATTCCGGCAATTCCTCCTGGCAGGGCTACAATTTCCAGTGCCACGAGGATTACACCAACAATGAGAACGATGATAAGTAATGTGGTATTCATAATTATTGAACTATTTCTGAGGTTAATTGTTTGTTGAGCAGTGCAGTGTGCATAGGAAGCAAGGCTTCATAGCTACCATGCTTGATAGTGCATTTCCCATGGCAATGCACCAGGATGGCACATTGCTCTGCCTGCGCACTAGAGATGCGGCAGATGTCTACCAGTGCCTTGATAACGTAGTCAAAAGTGTGTACATCGTCGTTATGGAGAACCAGGCTGCATCCATCGTCTTCCAACACGGTGGCATCTTCTTCGAATTGTGGGTTTATTTGTGGCTTTTCCATGATTAGTAATGTGTAGTAAGTGAAGTAATTATTTGTCTATCAATGCAACTGCCTTGGCACTGATGCCCTCTTCCCGGCCTTCAAATCCTAACCATTCTGTAGTGGTGGCTTTTACTGAGACTTGGTCGACATCCAGCCCTAAGCAATCGGCTAGTGTTTGTCTCATTTTGGGAATGTAAGGGCCTACCTTGGGCTGTTGGGCAACAATGATGCTGTCGATATTTACAATGTGGTAGCCGTTTTCTTTCAGGAGTTCTCCACATTTGCTCAGCAGTATCTTGCTGTCAATCCCTTTGTACTGAGGATCTTTGTCGGGGAAATGCTTACCGATATCTCCCAGTGCTGCGGCTCCCAGCAGGGCATCGCAAATGGCATGTATCAGCACATCTGCGTCGCTGTGGCCAAGAAGACCTAATGTGTGTGGCACTTCAATGCCGCCTAACCACAATTTGCGGTCTGCCACCAGTTTGTGGACGTCATATCCGATTCCGATTCTCATATTTCAGTTATTTTTGTGTGGCAATTAGAGGATTGATTTCTTCTTTTTGTCCATGTTGAATGTCAAGGAGATGCGTACGGTGTTCTTCAGCGGATTGCTGCTGAATGCGGTGGTGGGAACAAGGTAGGAGAGGTCGAATTGTACAACATTGTATTTCAGTGCAAAACCGAATGTCGCATACTGGCGGCCGCCCTTGGTTTCATGTTCAAAGAAGTAACCAGCACGCACGGCCAAAGTGTTTTTGTACCAATATTCTGCACCTGCCGAAACCTGGATTTCTCTCATCTCCTCGCCAAATCCGCCCGGAGCATCGTAGAACGACTGGATGGCGCCGCGCATCACACCGGTAGCATACCATTCGTTCAAATCGTAATAATAGTTGCTGTATGTGCTGTCACCCACGGTCTTAGGAGGAGTGGGAACCAACAACTTGTTGAGATCGACCATCAGGCTGATTTTGTTGGAATTGTCAATCTCATTGGTGTATCTCGCACCAACGCGCAGGTTGGCAGGCATGAATTCTTTCTTGGTGTCGTCGTTTGAGTATGAAAGCTTTGCGCCCAGATTGCTGACAAATGCGCCCATGGCAAATTCCTGGCTGTTGTCGATGGGGTGCTGCCAGTATACGCCGAGGTCGGCAGAAAGCGAGCGGGCGGGTTTGGTGGCTATATAGCTGCCAGCCTCTGTGGAAACGCCCTGGCCGTTGGTGAGGTCTGAATTGACAAAGCGACCAGTTGCACCCAGCGAGAGCTCTTCGTTCAGTTTCATGGCGTAAGTCACGTCGAAGCAGAACTCATTGGGGTTCATGGTGCCGTTGTCGCTACCATCTGAATTTGTGCTCTGAATCTCGCCTAAGGAGAAGTAGGTCAGCGATGCTGCCACGGTGCTACGGCTGTTAATGGATTTATAACCACCCAAATAAAGCAGATTCATGTCACCGACACCCAAATTGCGGAGCCAAGGAGTGTATGTTGTGCTGAATCCCATGTCACCTTCTATAAAAGCAAACTTTGCATTGTTCCAGTGTCCGGAATAAATGTCGGGTGTGGATGCCACGCCGGCATCGCCCAAGGCACTAGCTACTGCATCCGGGGCACACAAGAGAATAGGCATACCCGTGGAGATATAGTTTTTGGTCTGGCCAGTAAGTCCTTGAGATTGATTGGGATTTTGTGCAAGGGTCTTGTGGGCAAAACTTAGCAAAAGTGTGCAGGAAATTAATGTTACTATCTTTTTCATTAATGTAATATTGTTCAACTTTTTTGACTATATATAAACGGAATTAATTTATATTTATTGTATATGTTATTTTAATTTTTCACGATTTTGGATGTCTGTGTCAATTTCTCGCCATCGGCGGTGATTATGGCCCCGCGGACGATGTAGATTCCTTGGGAAACCTGGCTGCCGTTCTCGGCGCGGAAGTCCCATGGAAATGCAACCACGCTTGTGTTGCTGGCCAGCGCAGGTTTGAATTCTTTTACCAGTGCTCCGCGAATATCGTAAATGGAAATGGTGGCCTCGGCAATGTTGGAGGAGAGGTTGTGCTCAAGTCTGATCAAAGTTCTGTCGTGTGCTGGATTCGGTGTTGCTGACAGTTGGCCGAGCTGTGCCGTTCTGTCATTCGCAACAACAAAACTGATGGTCGAACTACCTGAGTAGTTGTATATGTTCCAGCATTTTAAGGTGAGAGTATGGCGACCGTTATCTAGCTTGCCAAGTGTGTAGTACACTTCGCCATTTCTGCTGTCGCTAATGCTGGGTTCGTAATAATCGTTCAGCGTGATGGTACTGTATGGATTTCCGTCTATCACGGCCGTGATGTCATGTCCCAGGCCGCTTCCTGCTGCATTAATACCCACTGAATCAATGAGTTTCGCATATAGAGTCGGCGTCTCGTTGGTCAGTCCGCCATTGCGGAAATTGGTGTCGCCGATAAAGAGTCTGACTGTCGGATGAACCTCTTCGATGGTGCTGTTCTCGTTGAAACCACCAAACATGATATTGCAGTAAGCCCCTGTGGCATTGTCGTTTGCGCTTTTTGCGTAATGCGAAAGTTTGGCATAGTCGTAGCGGTATGCCACATCTTTGGGTATCACGAATGAATAGGTGAATCTGCCATTCTCCACAGTTTCACGGCCTTTGTACAGCATGTTCTTCTGCTGCGTGAAGTCAACTTCCGAGCTGTCGTTGTCGTTGGCCAAAGTGCGGCAGGCAACTTCTCGGTC
The DNA here is from genome assembly GCA_045597945.1 of Bacteroidales bacterium. Classification (GTDB taxonomy): domain Bacteria; phylum Bacteroidota; class Bacteroidia; order Bacteroidales; family P3; genus Colimorpha. Next base: position 46,418 of record JAZLLD010000004.1, on the reverse strand, counting down.
AAAGACAATCGGATAGATTGTGCCGTTGAAATCGGTCACGATTTGGCCCTCTTCATTGCGGATTTCTCCGGCTATAGTCACTCTTGAAAGCACTTCGGCTGAGTCGGTTACATCGGGTTCTACTTCGTGATTGTTGACCGTGGTCACCACCACGCGGTTCCTTGGAATTGAGAGGTGCAGGGCCGGGTCGCCCAGGAGCGATATGCAGTGCGACACGGTGGTCTGGTTCTTGGCCTTCCTCAGTGCGTCGCCGATGGTGTTCTCCGGATCCAAAGCAAACATGCAGGTGTTTGTGTTGAACTGGTAGTTGTGGTGGATGGGGCGGGCGGCCGAAATCACTCCAATGCCGGCATTGTCGGCCAGCAGGATGGCTTCTGCGCCGCAGACACCTTCGGTTAGGTCGTAATGGCCGAAAGAACAAGTACTTGTCACAAAGAGTGGCAGGCGGTCGGTGTTGCTGTATTTCTCAATGTCGGTAAATTCCATAAATCGCTCAGTTCCAATGTACGAGCTTGAACCATGGCCGATGTAGTTGAACAGCAGACATCCGTAATTCATGCGCTGGCGCAGCGCATTGTTCACATCCGGATAGTACGAGCCGTCGGCTCCAGACTGCTGGATATATGAGTCAGCAAAGATTTTGTCAATATTCAAATGTGGGTAGGACGCTTTGATTAGGCGCGACATCTTCTCTGAGTCGCTGGCAAAACTGGTGTCGTAAGGGCAGGAGGGGTCTGCATCGTCGGCCAGCAGGGTCACATAGTTGCGCCAATCGCCTCGAATGTTCTCATTCTCAAAATCATGGCGTAAAATATAGTTGCGTATTTTGCTGACAAAATGGTCGGCTTCGGCCGCGGTCTTGGCTGGCAGTCGGCCAATGCCGACGCTCATTCTTCCCTCAAATGGACCGCCGATGTTGTCCTCCAGATAGCCGGCAATGTCATCGCTGGGGAAGGCCGACCCCTCGCTGTCAAAGGAACTCGGTGTCTGGTAGGTTACAACCGTACGATGGTGATTTCCAAGGATATCGCGGTTGTCGTAAGTGCCTTTACCAAAAAGTAGCAGGTATTTGGGCTTGATGCCGTCAGCGTCTTTGGCTCTGAGGCACCGCATCATCTGTCGCAAAGCTATGGGGTCTTGCTTTCCGGAAGAGAACTCATTGTACACCAGGTCTTGCTCAACCACCATCACACTCATCCCGTCTTCGTTGCGATGCAAGTTGGCCAGCTCCTCGGCCTGGGAGAGAAAGTCGTGGTGCGTTACTATCACATAGTCAGGTGTTTCCGCTCCGTGGATGTCTTGGTTGGTCAAGGGCGTGACGCTCAAAGGCCTCATGGCATCAGTCTCGAGGAATGCGAGGAATGTGCCGGCATTTTGGCACGAGGCATCAAAAGAAAAATTCTCCCCGCTACCAGGGGTGATGGTAAGGTTTGAAGGTTGGTTGGGATTCGTAACATCCCATATTTTCAAGTCACTACGGTATCCTGAAGCGGCAAATTGGCCGATGACGCCATCGCCAATCTGCTGGCTGTTCCTGAAGAACTGCTGGCCATTTGGGATGACAAATCGCAGTCCCACCTGGGCCGTCAACTCTAGAAAATCTAAATAGCCCTCGGCCATTGCGGCTTGCGGCGAATAGTTTATCTTTACGTTGACATTGTCTCGGATATTGTGCCAAGTGTCGGTATAGGTCTGATAAACAGTTGTTGGCGGGATGTATTTCTGCAAACTGGAATCGTTGACGGTGATGCTGAACTGAGCGCCATAGTCGGATACATTGGCCAGGCCGTAGCGCAGGCTGATGGTGTTATCTGTCGGAAGCGCAGGCAGTTGGAGAGAATAACTCCTAGAGCTGATTCCGCTTCCGAATTTGTCGGCAACCCATATCTGGCCGCCTCCGTGGGTGTTGATGTTGTCGGGATGATAAATTGCCGTGGCTGTGTAAGAGGATATGGCGGATGAGCTGGTATGGTGCTGGTTGGGTGTCTGGATTCTCAATGAAGAGTCCATTTCGTCAGCACTTGTGGTCAGATAGTAAAAGTTCTCGGTTGCGTATGCATGTGGCTTGTATTCAAATTGTTGACTTCTATTATTGAATCGCCATACGTTAGGCCCTTCGCCATAAAAGAGGATGCAGTCGCCATTCTCAAAGAGCCCATTGCCGTTCTTGTCAACAATTTCAATAGCAATGGGTTCCATGTCGTCAGTCCGGCGGGCTCGGTTGTCCTCGCTCAGCTGGTCTCCGGCAGAACCATACATGGCGATCCTCTCGCAGCTGATGCCGCTCAGTCCGGCCACATCGGCCGCAGTCAGCTTGTAGACGCCATCGGTGTTCACCGCAATCTTATACCAACTGCCAGAAGCCAACTTCGAATGAACGGCATAAGTCGGCTGAGCATTTGTCCCACAATTACTTATGGCCATTGCGACAAAGAAGAAAATCGTATGTAAGGTTTTATTATGCATAATATAATTTGAAAACTATTTAAATTAACGGCGTTTCTCGGCATTTATTGTCTCGTCTCGCAAAAATATCTCCCATTTCCCCAAATGCCCGCATTATTTTCAAAAAATCCACCGTAACAATATGATTTCCATTGTGGAATCGCCAACCATCATGTGTAAAATTGCCAGCCATCATAACTTGCCCTCCCCAACAGCCCAAATCGCATCGAAACCAAGCCCTAGATCCAGTGTAAGCCCGCTCTACCTCCGTTCCTTATCCTATATTTATTCTATATATATCCTATATTTATCCCTTATATAATAGTATAACTGAGGTAAAACTGAGGTATTATTGAGGGAAAAGGGGCGGAGTTTGAGGTGCGGAATGCGCTGCTGCTTGGCGGTTCGGAATTGGCACTTTTGGGAGCAAAAAAGTGGTCTGAATCGGCATTTCTATGTGAGTTTTGTCGACTGTTTTCTTGTGGCAAAATCGGCCTGGTTTTGGCCGCTGAAAAGGCCTTCAAGAATGGCAGTTTTAGCCCTTGAAAATCGTGTAAAAACTAGAGCGAAAAATGCCGAAATTTTGAAAAATGGCCTTTATTTTGGGTAAAAAAACAGACTGTTTCTTCTCATTGTTGAAAATTAAATGCAGTGAATATCACTAATATGTGATTTTTTTTTGCAAGAAAGATGATTATTTGATAAAAAAATCGTAATATTGCCAATCAATTTTAGGCTAATTATACACTAAAATTTGCATGATGAAAAAGTACAATAAAATAACTCTCCTTCTGCTGCTCGCCGTGCTGTGCTTGCAGGGTGTAAAAGCTCAAGATGTAGGATTCTCGCAGTTCTACGCAAATCCCCTGTATCTGAACCCTGCTTTTGCTGGTTCAAAGGTGGCACCTCGCATTTCTTTAACCTATCGTGCCCAGTGGCCCGGTCTTGTGAGTGCTTTCACTACCGTCAGCGCTTCCTATGACCAGTATATCCCCGACCTCCATGGTGGTATCGGCGCTATTGTTCTTTCCGACCGCCAGGGCGACCATGGCGCTCTCGGAACCACTTCAGTTGGAGCCATGTACTCTTTCCGCTTCCGCGTATATGAAGATATACATATTAATTTAGCTCTTCAGGCTACTTTGGTGAATACTAATTTGGACTGGGATTTGAATAATCTCCGTTTCGGTGATATGATTGATGCTCAGAATGGTTTCGTTAACCAGACTGCCGCTACCGCCCCCGACCAGACCAGCATTTTCTATCCCGACTTCGCAGTCGGTACCATGGTTTATGGTCCTGCTTGGTATGCCGGTTTCGCTGCTCATCACCTCAACCAGCCCAGCCAGGGTTTCTATAGCGAAGACCCTGTGCCTATCAAGTTCTCTGCAAATGCAGGTGGACTTATCAACCTCTCTGTTGAGCGCCGTCGCCAGTCCTCTCTCGGTCTTGGCCAGCCTGTGATTTCCCCCAACTTCATCTATCAGTACCAGGGCGGTTTCCATTATTTCAACTATGGTCTCTATCTCGACTGGATGCCCTTCCTCGTCGGCTTGTGGTATCGCAATGGTATTGAAAATTCCGATGCATTCATCTTCATGGTTGGTGTTCAGCAGGACTACTTCAAGATTGGCTACAGCTACGATGCCACTGTCTCTCAGTTGGCTAACAGCACTGCCGGTTCCCATGAAATCACCCTCGGCTTCCTGCTTCCCACTCCTGAGCAGAAGCACAAGGTTAAGGCAATCCGTTGCCCGTCCTTCTAATAAAATATCTTAATTGCGAAACATTTTTGCAGATTATTCGTTTTAGAAAAAAAGAAAAAATAGATACATTATGAAGATTTTTAAGTCCACATTCCTTATGATGGCAGCTCTGTTGCTGATGGTCGCATGCGGCAGCAAGGAGCAGTCTGCAACTACAGGTTGGAATCTGAATGATACTGAATGGGGCGGTTTCGATCGTTCTCAGTATTCCGAGCAGATCACCGGTCCTGGTCTTGTTTTCATTGAAGGTGGTTCGTTCCAGATGGGTCGCGTTGCCGATGAGTCTCGTTTCTCTTGGAACAACCTCGTGCACACCGTTACCGTTTCTTCTTTCTATATTGACGAAACCGAGGTGTCCAACCATTCCTATCGTGAATTCGTATATTGGATGAAACGCGCTTATGGTGAGGAGTATCCCGAGCTGGTTAAGCAGATTTATCCTGATACCACTGTTTGGCGTTCTCGCCTCTCCTGGGTTGAGAACTTCGTTGAGAACTATTTCCAGTGCGCTATGTTCAACGACTATCCTGTTGTTGGCGTTACCTGGGAGCAGGCTTCTCAGTTCTGCAAATGGCGTACCGACCGCGTAAACGAGAAGATTCTTGTTGACGCTGGTATCATTGACCTTGCTCAGAGCGAACTTACTGGTTCCGAGGCTTTCCAGACTGATGTCTACCTCGCTGGTCTCTACAAGGGTGAAGGTAAGGGTGTGCCTGACCTCGACCCCGCTAGTGGTGGTGAGAATCGTAACGTCCGTCGTTCTGATGGTATCCTCCTGCCCAACTATCGTCTCCCGACCGAGGCTGAGTGGGAGTTCGCAGCTCTGGGTATGATTGGTAACACTTACGACGAGCGCGTTGTTGAGCACAAGAGCTATCCTTGGGCTGGTCAGAGCGTCCGTTCTGCTAACAAGAAATATTATGGTCAGTTCCTTGCCAACTTCAAGCGTTCCCGTGGCGATGCAATGGGTGTTGCCGGCAACCTCAACGATGGCTGGGAGTACACCGCTCCTGTTAAGTGGTACTTCCCCAACGATTATGGTCTGTACCACATGGCTGGTAATGTTGCTGAATGGTGTGGTGACGTCTATCGTAAAGATGCTAACCCCATCGGTGGCGACGATCTGAACCCCTTCCGTGGTAATGTCTACCAGTATGTTGCTATGAGCGAAGACGGTGAAGAAGCTGCTATTGATGAGACTACCGGTAACCTGATTTATCAGAATGTTCCCGATGATATGAACCGTCGCAACTATCGTCAGGCTGACAATATCAACTATCTCGATGGTGACTGGAACTCCAGCATCTATGACTTCGAGAGCAAGGAGGCTACTTCTGCTTCCGGTTGGTTGCGCGAAGCTGACGAGGATGAAGAAATTGATGAGTCTGTCAGCCGTTCTAATGAGGATCAGACCAACCAGATGTACCACCGTGCCGACAGCCTTGACAAGAAGAACATTACTTCTATGGTCAACAACCGCGTCCGCGTTGTCAAGGGTGGTAGCTGGAGAGACCGTGCATACTGGATGCAGTGCGGCACCCGCCGTTACTACGATCAGGATCGCAGCACCTCTTGGATTGGTTTCCGTTGCGCTATGGACCGCATGGGTTCACGCACCGTTACTAAATAATTGAGATTAATTCTTGATAGAAAGAGGATGTTGGTTTTGCCAGCATCCTTTTTCCTTTTAGTCTCTTTTTACTAATTGTTTTCTTTATTTATAATATTTGATTTCGTTGGTTCGTTTTTTTTTCGTATCTTTGCATTTTGACTTTGAATATTGATATGCGGTTAAGTGATTTTAAATGTGTGTGTTTTCTTTTGTTGCTCATGGCTTTTGTTCCTTGCTTTGGCCAAAAGTTGATTACATACGAAGCTGGTATGGGTACGCGCGATATGAATGACCCTGATACTTGGGTGCTTTATCAGCGTGTGCGCGCGGTGCATGACGGCATGGTCTTCTATGCCGATTCGGCATTGTTGAATCAGGTGAGAAATGATTTGACCGCCTTCGGCCATATCAAGATTGTTATTTCGGATACCACTACTATTTTTGGTGACCAACTTTACTATGATGGCGAGAGTCGTGTGCTTGATATCTGGGATGATACTGTTCGCCTGGTAGATGGAAAGACTGTTTTGAAGTCTGACCATATCATCTATGACCGCTTTGCTTCCATCGCATCGTATGACTCCTGGGGTATTACCACGAATAAAGATAAGCGTCTGACTAGTCGAATCGGCTATTATAATGCTGATTTCAAATCATTCGACATTTACGATTCCGTGGTCTTATGCGATTCAAATATGCGTATTGAGACCGATACACTTACCTACAGCATGAAGTCTCATGTGGCCGATTTCTGGAGCCCAACTTACGTGTATACTGATTCCACAACTATGTATAGTGAGTTGGGGTCTTATAACACCGATTTGCGCTATGCCCATTCAAAGAAGAGTTCCGAAGTGCACCATGGAGAGAAGCATATCACTTGCGACACCTTGCTTTATTATGAGGAAACTGAGTTTGGCAAGGCCATGGGCAATGTTGTGATATATGATTCGGTGAATGAAGTAATCAGCACCAGTAGATACGCTGAGACCTCGCAAGAGACTCGCACTTCTTTCGTGACCGATAGTGCGCTGGTTCGTTTTATCCACCGCAATGAGAATGACAGCACTGCGGTGCCGGATACGTTATATGTCCATGCCGACAGTATTTTTGTGACTAACGATTCTACCAGGCATCTTGAATCAGTTCTAGCCTATCGCCATGTGAAAGTCTTTCGTAAGGATGCCCAGGCCATGAGTGATTCCATCTTCTATTCTGCCACGGATTCCGTCATGCACATGTTCTACAACCCCGTGGTTTGGTATGATCATTATCAGGCTACGGCTGACACCATTGTGGTGACTCATGATTCTAGTGGTGCCAAGCAGGCCTTTTTTAATAGCAATTGTTTTTTCATTGAACAGCTAGACCCGGAAAAGTTCAACCAGGTGAAAGGTCGAAACACTATTGTGTATTTTGATAAAGGAGAGCCTTCTTATTCCGATATTTTAGGAAATGCCGAGTTGGTTTACTATATTACCGATGAGGATGATATGGGGCGGCAATACTTAATCGGGGTAAATGTCGGCAAGGGCTCTGATATGAGAATCTATTTTGTTGACCGTGCGCCTGACCGCGTGGTCACGATTGGCAATCCTGATATGGATACATATCCGCTGGATAAATTGGATGCGGAAAAGAGGAGGCTGGCCAATTTCCATTGGTTTGATGCCGAACGGCCTCGCCAGCCTATGGATGTATTCAAATGGTGACAAAATGGCATGAATCTTACTTGTGGCACAATAAATGCTCAAGTTGATATAAATATTAATTGAATTAAACAATATATAGATATGTCTGAAGAAGTTAAGAAAGAGCAAGAAAACGAGGAAATCAATGATACTCAAGCCGCAGAGCAGGCTGAAGAGCAGGCTGCCGAAGAGGCTAACGGTAAGAAGGATAAGAAAAAACGTCATTTCAAACATGACGAAAATGAAGAGAAGTTGCAGGAACTTGGTGAAAAGTTGGCTGCTGCGAATGACAAATATGTGCGCATATATTCTGAATATGAGAATTACCGCAAGCGTACAACCATGGAAAAGGCTGATTTGCTTTTGAATGGAGCAAAGGATACGGTGAAGGCTATTCTTCCTGTTGTCGATGATATGGAGAGAGCTTTGGCTGCTATGGCTGATGACGATCATTCTAAAGAGGGTGTTCAGTTGATTTATAACAAATTAATCAGTATTCTCACTCAGAAAGGCTTGAAGCCCATTGAGGCAAAGGGTCAGAAGTTTGATGAGAATTTGCACGAGGCCATCACCCAGTTCCCGGCTCAAGATGAGAGTCAGAAGGGTATGGTGGTGGATGTTGTTGAGAAGGGCTACTTCTTAAACGACAAGGTTTTGCGCTACGCTAAAGTTGTTGTGGCTATCTAATTAACAGATATTTTTTGAAAAATGGCAAAGAGAGATTACTATGAAGTATTAGGTGTTGGTCGCAATGCCAGCGCTGATGAGCTGAAAAAGGCTTATCGCAAATTGGCTTTGCAGTACCACCCAGACCGTAATCCGGGTGATAAGGAGGCCGAGGAGAAGTTTAAAGAAGCCGCTGAGGCTTATGATGTGTTGAGCAATCCCGATAAGAAGGCTAAGTACGACCAGTTTGGTCATGCCGCATTTGAGGGTGGTGCCGGCGGATATGGTGGCGGAATGGACATGAACGACATCTTCTCTCATTTTGGTGATATCTTTGGCGATATCTTTGGTGGTGGCGGTTTTAATGGCTTTGGCGGTTTCGGTGGCAGCTCTGCTGGTCGCCGTGGCCGTGCGCAGGCTCGAGGAACCAATCTGCGTATCAAGGTGAAGCTTACCCTTGAAGAGATTGAAAAGGGTTGTGAGAAAAAAATCAAGGTTTCCAAATATGTCGCATGTAAGGATTGTGGTGGCACGGGTGCCAGGAACAACAACTTTGAGACCTGCCCTCATTGCCACGGCACCGGTGTTGTGACTGAGGTCCGTCGCACCATCCTTGGCCAGATGCAGACCCAGAGCGTTTGCCCCCACTGCGGTGGTCAGGGGCAGATTATAAAGGACAAGTGCCACACCTGCAATGGTGAGGGTATTGTGCGTGCTGATGAGATTATCACCATTAACATTCCTGCAGGCGTTGCCGACGGAATGCAGTTGTCCATGAGTGGCAAGGGTAATGCCGCTCCGCGGGGAGGTGTGCCCGGCGACCTCATCGTGCTGATAGAAGAGTTGCCGCATGAAACTTTCGAACGCCAGGATAACAACCTATATTATAATGCTTTTGTTACCTTTGCGCAGGCTGCCATGGGCGCTACTATTGAGATTCCGACGCTTTCGGGTAAAGTGAAAGTGAAAATTGAATCGGGTACGCCTTCTGGCAAAGTTTTGCGCCTGAAGGGTAAAGGAATGCCTGAGGTCAATGGCTATGGTCGCGGAGATTTGCTTGTGAGTGTGAATGTGTGGATACCGAAGAGTCTCACTCGCGAAGAAAAGGAAATCCTTACCAAACTCGACCAGTCGTCCAACTTCCAGCCCTCTCCATCTAAACAAGAGCGAGGCTTCTTCGACAAAATGAAAGATTTGTTCAATTAAAAATATTTAATTGGGCATTCTTTCCACGGAACAATTCATTTTCAATCTACATCGGTTGATCCAATAAGTACTAATATCATATTTATGGGAAAGCAAGATTCAGTGAGACGGAATGTGAATTGGAAGTCGGAATTATTGCCTATAGGCTGAGTAAGTAGCTTCTTTTTCTGAAGTCATCTTTGGTCTTTAAGTTCTTCATAGGATGGATGTTTCGATTCTCAATAAGATGGATTAGCATATACTAATAATACAATATAGTTAATATGTTTCGACCCAACGAGTTATTCCTTCAATATGTTTGGCAGCATCAGCTGCTGGAGGGAGAGTTGTGTACGGACGATGGAATGAAGATTGTTGTTGAGAAGCCGGGAACACTCAATCGCGATGCTGGTCCTGATTTTTTTGACGCTCATGTGCGAATAGGCGAAACTCTTTGGGTTGGCAATGTGGAAATCCATGTCAAATCGTCAGATTGGAATCTTCATCATCACAGCACCAACCATGCTTACGACAATGTGGTATTGCATGTGGTGTTTGATCACGACACGGCCATAACATTGCAAAATTGTCAGCAACTGCCTACAATAAGTATTGCCAACAATATTCCAGAAGCGCTTTGGAACAACTACGATGCCTTGGTCAATCCACCAGAGCCCTTGGCAATCCCTTGTATGGACCATCTGAAAGATGTTTCGCCATTCATTGTGTCATCGGCTTTGGAACGCCTTACTTTGGAACGCCTTGAGTCGAAGTGCGAGAGTGTGCGGAAATTGTTGGCCGACAGCCATGGCAGCTGGGAAGATTCTTGCTATTGGTTGCTGGCTCATTATTTCGGAGGAAAAGCCAACAGCTTTCCTTTCGAACTTATGGCACGCGCTACCGACTTGAATCTCTTGGCTCGTTGGCGAGACCGTCCGCAGCGTGTAGAGGCAATTCTCATGGGTCAAGCCGGTTTGCTGGAAGGCTATTTCGAAGACGAATTCCCTCGGCAACTTCAGTATGACTACGAGGCTTTGCGAAAGGGTACGAAACTGACTCCCATTGCCGGATATCTTTGGAAATTCTTTCGCCTGCGTCCATACGGCTTCCCTACATTGAGAATCAGTCAGTTCGCACAGCTGATTTGCCGTTCGCGCAATCTTTTCAGCCATTTGCTTGACACCACATCGGCGGTAGAGTTGCAGCAACTCTTTGATGTGGCTGCCTCGCCATATTGGAACGACCATTTCCAGTTCGACAGGCCTTCTCCCGGCAAAGAGAAGAGGGTGGGGAGCAATTTTGTTGACTTGCTCATCATCAATGCCTGGGTGCCACTGCTCTTTGAATATGGCAATCAGCATGGCGAGCAACACTATAAGGACCAGGCAGTTGATATACTTCAACAACTGAAACCCGAGAATAATCAAATCATTAGGCAATGGAAATCTGCAGGTATTACAGCCAAGAATGCCGATCAAAGTCAGGCGCTCTTGCAGCTGTTCAATAATTACTGCAGCCAACATAAGTGCCTAAATTGCCAAATTGGCTATAAAATTCTTGTACATTGAAACCAAAAGATATAACATCAGTCATCAAAGGATCTACTGATTTAGTTGTAAATCCAGAGTGCGTGGTCGACCAGTTGCTAACCGATAGCCGTCGTACAGGCGATTTGAGTCGTTGCCTTTTCTTTGCCATCCCAACCAAGCGCAATACCGGTTGCCGATATGTGGCCGACCTGTATCAGCGTGGTGTGCGGAATTTTGTGGTCCCGGCTGCTGATGTGGCCGAAGAATATCAGCAGCAGTTTGGCCTTTGCTCCGAAGCTAATTTTTGGTATGTAAAAGATGTGGTTCGTGCGTTGCAGCAACTGTCTGCCTACCGCAGAAATCAGTATGATATCCCAGTTGTCGGCATCACGGGCAGTAATGGCAAAACCATTGTCAAAGACTGGATTGTGCAATTGTTGGGCGATGAAAAGAAGATTGTTGCCAGCCCGCGCAGCTACAACTCCCAGATTGGTGTTCCTCTCTCGGTTTGGCAACTGAATGAAAATACCGAACTCGGTGTCTTTGAGGCCGGCATTTCTGAAGTGGGGGAGATGGATAGGTTGCGCGAGGTGATAAACCCCACAATCGGCATCTTCACTAATATCGGCCAGGCCCACGATGAGAATTTCCTTACTCGTTCGCAGAAGATTGCCGAAAAATTGCAATTGTTCATCCATACTAAAACCTTGATCTACTGCTCGGATTATAAAGATATCCATTCGGCAATCTTGGAACAAGAGGCTTTCCGCAATGTGGAAAGGTTCACTTATGGTAGCGGTGAGGACAATGCTGTGAGACTGGTGGAAACCATTGTAGGTCAGAATACTACCATCCTGAATATTGAATACCAAGGAAATCTTCATCGGCTGACAATTCCGTTCACCGACAAGGCCTCTGCCGAGAATGCGATGCATTGTATAGTGCTGCTTCTCTATCTGGGTTATGCCCCCGACTGGATTTCCGCTCGCTGTCAGCATCTGTCGCCTGTGGCTATGCGTTTGGAAATCAACGAGGCAGTTAACGGATGCTTGTTGGTGAACGACAGCTACAGCTTGGATATCAACTCCTTGACAATTGCGCTGGATTATGTGATGCAGGAACGCCAGCATAGTCGCAAGACACTGATCATGAGCGATATCCTTCAGGCTGGTATTTCGGAGTGCGAATTGTATTCTCAAGTGGCAACCCTAATCAGCCAGCACGGAATCACTCGCTTTATTGGTATTGGTGAATCCCTTAGTCGTAATGTGGCCGCCTTTGATGGTGTGGAATCGTCATTCTATATTGGCACTTCCGACTTTTTGCGCCAATTCAATTTCGACAGCTTGAGCCACGAAACCATCCTGTTGAAGGGCGCAAGAATCTTTCATTTTGAAGATATTGCGAAACTGCTTCAACGCAAATCCCACCAAACCATCATGGAGGTGAGTCTCGATAATCTTATCTCTAATCTCAATTATTATCGCTCACTTGTTCGTCCGACCACAAAGCTCATGGCCATGGTCAAGGCGGCTAGCTATGGAGCCGGTAAGGTGGAAATTGCCAATGCTTTGCAATACAACCATGTCGACTATCTCACCGTGGCCTATAGCGACGAAGGTGTCGATCTTCGACGCAATGGCATCAGCCTCCCCATCATGGTTATGAACCCTGAAGAGGAAAGTTTTGCCGACATCATTCGTTATCAACTAGAGCCCGACATATATTCATTCCGCATCTTTGAATCATTCTCCGAGGCGGTCAGATTGCTGGCCGAGCCGGGCAAGAAAGTACCTGTGCATGTGGAATTGGATACCGGAATGCATCGCCTTGGATTCTCCAACAAGGAACTCGGCGAGTTGGCCAATCGTTTCAACGCCCCCGACTGCGTCTTGGAAGTGCGGTCGATATTCTCGCATTTTGCTTGTGCCGATGATCCCGAGGCCGATGATTTCACCCATCTGCAGATTGAGCGTTTCACACAGTGGAGCGCTTCGCTGAAAAATGCTTTGGGAGATGAACGCATTTTGCGCCATATACTCAACTCCTCGGGTATCGCTAGATTCGCTGATGCACAGCTAGATATGGTCCGTCTGGGTATCGGCCTCTACGGTATAGCTCCTGAGTCAGAAGTCCAAGCACATCTCAAACCAGTCAGCCGGCTAAAAACCAAAATCTCGCAGTTGAAAGACATTCCGGCTGGCGATTCTGTCGGCTACAACCGCCGCTGGATTGCCAAGCAGGATTCGCGAATAGCCATCATCTCCATAGGCTATGCCGATGGATTGAACCGTCATTTAGGCTATGAGAATGGCCGTGTGCTCGTGAATGGACAGCAAGTTCCCATCATAGGCAGTATCTGCATGGATATGTGCTTCTTAGATGTGACTGGAGTCCCGTGCCAGGAGGGCGACGAAGTGACCATTTTTGGCGATGCCGACCTCCTGCAGCAGATTTCCAAAGCCGCCGGAACCATACCCTACGAGATTCTCACCTCGGTCAGCCCCCGTGTAAAACGTGTCTATTTCCAAGAATAACAATATAGAATAATGGCCTCAAAGTATTTCACACCTAAGATGAAGATGGCAGACATCATTGCCACCAATCATAATCTCATCCTTGTTATGCCTCGTCTGGGCATCCCTTTGGGCTTTGGCGAACACACCGTGCAGGAAATCTGTGTGCGGCACGGCCTCTCTGTCGATTTTGTTCTTCTTGTTTGCAATGTCTATACATTTGATGATTATCTGCCTGATGTTGAGTCTATTCCATCGGACGACCTCGCACCGTTGGTGCCCTATCTTCAGGTTTCTCATCAATATTACATCAAAGAGCGCCTTCCCCATATCGAGCGCCATCTGCTCAAGGTGGCCTCCAATGCCGGCGACCGCTATGGCCAGATTTTGAACACGTTCTTTGCCGATTACAAAAGTGAAATCTGCGACCATTTCGCTTGCGAGGAACACGATGTCTTCCCCTATCTGCAAAATCTGCTAAAAGGCCAGAATGCTGAGCGCCCTCTGGCCGAGCATTTTTCCGACAACCATTCCGACATGGTTGACAAACTTACCGATTTGACGCAGATTGTCTATAAATATCTGCCTGGAGAGACTATGGCCGAGGAGCTCAACGAATTGGTATTCGGTGTCTTGCAGTTGTCGTCGGATTTGCAGAAACATGCCTTGCTGGAAGAAAAGATACTCATTCCTTACGTCCTCTATCTGGAAAGGAGGCAGCAGTGAAACCCAAGCTAAATGTGCTCATTGCAGAGCCTTCCGATATTATTCGCGAGGGCTTGATGGCAGTGCTGGGCAGCGATGAGTTCAATTTCATGGCACCCATGCGCGATGTGCCTGCAGATTTCCATTTGCGGCTGTCGCACATCCAACCCGATATCATGGTGGTCAATCCCACACTCTTGCAGTCGCCTGCCAAAATGCAGTTGGCCTCCATCATGCAGGCCCGCCCTCAGATGGCCGTCGTGGCACTTGTCTATCAATATGTTGAACCTCAGTTGCTTCAGTCGTTCAAGACTATCTTGGACATCCGCGAGCAGGGCAGTCATGTGCCGCAGATTCTGCGCGAATGCTGCCAGAACGACTTGGAGAGCGCTGATGAAAGTTACGTACTCTCCGACCGCGAGTCAGAGGTGCTAGTGCTTGTGGCTCAAGGGAATAGCAGTAAGGAAATTGCCGATAGACTCAATATCTCAATTCATACTGTAAACACTCATCGCAAAAACATTACGCACAAAACTGGCATCAAGTCTGTTGCCGGCCTTGCCGTTTATGCAATGCTACACAACCTAGTTTAATTATCATGGCAGAAGAGAAACTCTGGAACGCGAATTACACAAAAGTATGGCTGGCCAACTTCATGATTTTCTTTTCGTTCATGTTGCTGACGCCACTTTTGCCAATTTATCTGAGCGAATATTTTGGTGCCAACAAAGACACTATCGGCATGGTTCTTTTTGGCTATGCCGTCATGGCTTTGGTGGCACGACTGTTTAGCGGCTATATCGTCGACAGCTTCCCGCGTAAGATGGTGCTGCTCATCAGTTTCACATTGTTTACGCTCTTTTTCGTAGGCTATGTGGCTGCCGGCAGCCTCATGCTTTTTGCCCTCGTTCGCACAATGCACGGCGTGCCCTTCGGTTTCACCACCGTGTCGAACAGCACCGTGGCCATCGATGTGCTACCGTCATCAAGGCGAACGGAAGGTATTGGCTTATATGGCCTTAGTAATAATTTGGCCTCGGCCATCAGCCCTTCTGTTGCCATCTGGATTTATGTCACAACCCATAATTTCGACATCATCTTCTGGCTTGCCATGGTAGTGGCTTTGGGCGGTCTGATTATCGACAGCACCGTCAAACTGCGTCCCCGCGAGACTGTGCAGGGCAAACAGGCTATCTCCTTGGATAGGTTCTTCCTGGTCAAGGGTTGGAGTGAGGCGCTCACCATGACCTGCTTTGCTTTCTCCTATGGTGTGATTTCCACTTATGTGGCCATTTATGGGCGGGAAGAACTTGGCATTGAGGGCGGCTCGGGCACCTTCTTCTTCCTATTTGCCGTGGGTCTGATTGTGTCGCGACTGCAAGGCAACAAGGCGTTGCGCGAGCGCAAGATTGCATACAATGCCTCCATTGGTGTCTGCGTGTCGTTGGTTGGTTATCTGCTATTTGCGACGCTGCATAACGAGATAGGCTATTATGGTGCGGCCTTGGTTATCGGCCTTGGCAACGGCCACATGTATCCGGCATATCAGAATATGTTTATCGATCTTGCCCCGCATAGTCAGCGCGGCACGGCCAACAGCTCCATCCTGGTTTCGTGGGATGTGGGCGTAGGTCTGGGCATTTTGTTGGGAGGCGTGCTCTCCGAGAATTATGGCTATTCAACCGCTTTTTGGTGCGCATGGATTGCCAATCTCATCGGCTTCCTAGGCTTCTGGCTTTATGTCAAAGGTCATTTTACGCGCAATAAACTCAGATAACCAACTACCCGCTGTCGGAATTATCTGGGGCATATTTTACCTGGCCGAGGAACCTTCCAGAGGTATTGGTGGTATATTGTAATGTATTGAAATAAGCAATCTTACTGATATCTCTGGCTAACGACTCTCCAAGTCGCTTGGCATAGTCCAGGCTCGGTATAAACTGTCCTACAAACTGAGAGAGGCCGGTTTCGATAGGCCTTCTATTGTTGACATATTCTCGTCTCGGCAAACGAATAATTTGTTCGCTCTCGGCATAATGAAAACATTCGTTGACGAGTTTTTTTATGAGAAACACTTGCATATATCAAAATTTTTTGCGTAATTTGCAAACTAGTAGAGTGGATCGATTTCTCTTGTAATAAATTGATTTTCATTACAAAATATGACGATTTGCTGATGCGCTCTATTTTTTATTAAAAGAATTTGTAATCAATTAATTCATCCAGCCAGTGATAACATATAGCAATATACAGAAACGGCTAACGATTGTGATAGTGTTGCTACTGTCGGCATGGGCGTCGCATGCACAGGTTACTACCCGAGGCACAGAATTCTATTTTTCAGCCTTACCGAATTTCCAAAGAGACAGCAGCCTATCCTTATACGTCATCGCAATTGCCGAGCAGAACGGCACCATGATTGTTGAGACCCCTTATACGGGATGGGCAGACACCGTGGCCATTATATCCGAGAGCCAGAACCTCTACCACCTGCCCCGCGAGCAAGCATTCTGGAGTCTGGAAGTCCCAAACGGCATACATGTGAGTAGCAGTGTACCCATCAGCCTCTATGCCTGCTGTTGCTCGATTGATTCTGCAGCAATGGACGTTGCGCTGATATACCCCATAGAAGCCTTGGGCCGGCACTACCGTTATGTGGGATATCATCAGCCTGGTATTATGAATGTTGATGGATGTTTGTGTCTTACCACCGAGGACACCACCCATGTGACCATTTCATTACGTATCGGATATAGAGGGTCGGACACCCTTGAATGGAGAGGGGAAACAACTAGTAGTTTTTGGGAGCGTGGCCAATTCAACTATTGCTTCATGTCGGAGTATGGGTCGAGTGAGCATTCAGGAACTTGGGTTGATGCCGACAAGGATATTGCCGTGTTTTCAGGCAGCCCCTCCACCACTGTATTCTATGATTCTATTCGGATTAGCGATGATTGGGTTCGCGAATCACCTCTCTCTCGCGACCATGTCTACACCCAGGCACTCCCCACCTCCGCCTGGGGGAGTGAGTATGTGGCGATATCCTCCATGGACGGACGCTCCGACAACGTGAGGTTGATTACCGACAGCCCGGGCACCACCCTAATCACTATTACCGATGAGACGATGACTCAAATATCTGTCACACAGACCATTCAGTCGAAACCTTATCTCTATTTCATGACCAATAGTAGCCCCGCCTTAGTAATAAGGGCATCCAACCCCATTGCATGTGTCCAAACCCACCCTAGCCGACTACTTGGCGACGATACCTCGGTCTGGGGTGATGCAAGCGCCACCATATTGTTGCCTACCAACAACTTTGTGCAGTATGCCCGCATCCCTTACTTCCCTATGGAAAGCGTCAACGACTGTCCACCCCGTTACTTCATCAATGTGGTCACCCATGCCGAGGACACAGCATCGATACTTCTTGACGGCGTTCCCCTGTACGGTTTCACTGTCATAGGCAGCACCGGCTATGCCTATCGGCGGCAAGAAGTGTCGGCTGCCGAGCATGTGTTGGCTTCTTGTTCATCAGGAGGCTTCGGGGGGCATTTCTACGGCTCCTCCCTGGGTAGCGGCTACAGCTCCGTCTTTGGCGGTGTGCGCGATACCAACGTCCTTGCTGGCGACACTGTCGAACTCACTCTCTCGGGATGCGATACCGTGTGGTATGGGCATACCGCCTACACCCAGTCCGGCGACTACCTGACTGCCGACAGTTCCTGCGCCTTATATAGACTGCTCCATGTGACTGTGGGGCACAGCTATCGGATGCAAGACACGGTGGAACTCACCAATCAGGACTATCTGTGGAGGGACGGCAACACCTACACCCAATCTACCGACACCACGCTGGCCTTTACCAAGAGGGACGGCTGCGACAGCATCCTCGTCCTGAATCTGACGATCCACCATGTGGATACCGTGGAGTCGGACACCGCGCATTGCGGCCCATTATCGTACAACGGTAACATTTATTCCACTTCGGGCGATGTGGTGGAGGTTGTGTCCAACGGCGATGACATCACCTACTACATTCTGCACATAACCATTCATCCTACCTACGATATCATACAGCACTACGAACTATTCAACGACAGCCTGTTATGGGTTGATGGTCAATGGTACAGCCACTCCACCAATGAACCGTCGATGACTTTTATCACCGCCGACGGATGCGACAGCATTGTGCGTCTTGATTTGGAGGTGTATAATGACTGCTTCTTGTGGGTCCCTAATGTATTTACCCCGAACCTTTCAGAAAACAACCGTTTTATGGCAGAGGGGTTCGGCACGAATCAGTTTGAGATATGGATATATAACCGCAGAGGTGCGTTGGTATGGCACAGCAACAATATTTCCATGGGCTGGGACGGTACACATGACGGCACACCCCTGCCCACCGAGACCTACACCTATATAATCCGCTACACCTGCCGACAAACACCCAAAAGCAAGCAATCAAAGGTGGGAACAGTGACGCTCATAAGGTGATGGTCTCCGCACTCGTGAAAATGTACAGATATGAGGCATTGCTTAGAATTTGCAATCAACACATGGTGCGTTCTATAAATTGATCCCTGGAATTTTGGAGTGGCTCTCGAGTAAGCTGCTGCGCGAACTAAACTGGCTTGGCGGGCTACGAACTGAGTGACAGATGCCCAAAAAACGAAAGATGCCCAAAGTCCCAGAAAAATATTTGTATTACCCGTCGTCGGAAATATCTGTCGCATATTTTACGTGGTCAATGGACCTTCAGGAGTGATTTGTGTAATGCTATAATGTATTGATAAATTTTATCTTACAGATAACTCTGGCTAACGGCTCTGCTGGTTGCTTGGCATAGTCCTGGCTCGGCATAAGCTCCCCCTATATAGAGAGAGGCCGGTTACGATACGCATTTTGGTTTTCGCAATAGCGATAAAAGTCGGTTCCTCATTATCAATCGATGCTCTGATGAAGGTACTTGGATTCGGTAGCGTCAAAAAAGATATTGTCAATATTCGTCCGACAGCCAAACGACTGTTGCGTTGTTCAATGTATGTCGGGGCAATCTGCTTTTTGCTGTACAGAAAACTTCCATGCATGTCATCCGATATCCAGGGCTCACCTCCCATGTCTTTCCCATTCTTATACTATATTTATACTATACATATACTATAGTTATACTATATATAATAGTATAACTGAGGTATAAATGTAGTATGAATAAGGTAGATGGAGGGGTGGCAGAGGGGTGAGGTGGAATAATGGTGGAGCGTTTGATAAGTTTGTGAGAGTTTCTTTTAGAGGAGAATTACTTGGGGAAAATATTGGTATGGGTATAAAGTAATAGTGTTGGATGACAGCTTGTTATATAGCTTTTTCTTGAGACGTGACACATTTTTTTTCTTTATTATAGAAAAAAGTTGTATCTTTGCATTTTAAAAATAATGCAATATAAGATATGAGTGCAACTGTTTTTGGCATTCTTGCCGCATTTATTATCCTGGCATCCTTTGCGTTGCGTGGAGAAAAGAAGATACGTTTGGTCAACCTGGTCGGTTGTGTTTTTCTTGTACTTTATGGCGTTAAGCACGAGCCACACGACCTCATCCTCATTCTGTTGGGCGCAGCAGTAGTTCTGGTTCACTGCATCCAGTTCTGGAGCATGTGGAAAGAGGCCAAGTCGGCTAAGGCTGTGGCCAAGGCCGAAGCCCGCGCTGCCGAGGCTGAAAGCAAGGTAAAACAGTCTGAAGAATCAAAAACTATTGATAATTAAATAAAAATAAAAGGTTTTGGCGCGATAGCCACTTTTTATTCAACAATTTCATAATTTCATTTCCTTTTGATTATGCTTAGGAAAATTCGTACCGCATTGGCAATTATCTTTTTTGCCGCAATTACTCTGCTGTTACTTGATTTTACCGGTGTTCTGCACACTTACCTCGGCTGGATGGCCAAAGTCCAGCTTCTGCCTGCCATCCTGGCCATGAATATCGGCGTGGTGGCAGCCTTGCTGGTGCTCACTCTGATTGTGGGCCGCGTCTATTGCTCGGTCATCTGCCCCATGGGCGTGATGCAGGACTGCTTCAGCTGGCTGGGCGGCAAGGTCAAGAAGAATCGTTTCCATTTCACCAAGGGCCACACCATGCTGCGCATTACCGCTTTGGTGGTCTTTGTGGTGCTGATGGTTTTCGGCCTGAACAGTATTGCCATCCTGGTGGCTCCCTACAGCGCCTATGGCCGTATAGCCACGGCGTTGTTCCAGCCTGTCTACATGTGGCTTAACAATATTTTCGCTTATTTCGCCCAGCGTGCCGACAGCTATTTGTTCTATAGCGTTGATGTTTGGGTGAAGAGCAGCGTAGTGCTGATTGTGGCTGCCGTCACTTTCGCGGTCATCGGCTTTCTCTCCTTCCGTTGGGGGCGCCTTTGGTGCAACACCATCTGCCCGGTCGGTACCGTGCTTGGATTTTTCTCCAAGTTCGCATGGCTCAAACCTCATATCGAGGAAAAGAAATGCGTGGGCTGCGGCAAATGTGCCAAGAATTGCAAGTCGCAGTGTATCAACCCTGAGACTCACGAAATCGACTATTCTCGCTGTGTGGCATGCATGGATTGCATCGACAATTGTAAGCTTGGTGCTATCAAACTGAGTGCCCAGCGCGACAATAAGCAGGCCAAGGCTAGCGAAGAGATTGATTCCTCTCGTCGCAAGTTTGTGGTCACCACGGCTGCCGTGGGTGCCGCTATGGCAGTGAAGGCACAGGAAACCAAGGTCGATGGCGGTCTTGCCGTGTTGGAAGACAAGCAGTTGCCCGAGCGTCAGGTGCCGGTGAAGCCCTTTGGTTCACAAGGTTTGAAACATTTCTCACAGCATTGCACCGCATGTCAGCTCTGTGTGGCAGAATGTCCCGAGAAAGTGTTGCGACCTTCTTCCAAATTAAGCACTATGATGCAGCCTGAGATGGTTTTCGACAAGGGTTTCTGCCGCCCCGACTGCACCCGTTGCTCCGAGGTTTGCCCGGCTGGCGCTATCAAGAAGATTGATGTGGCCGAGAAGAGTGCCATCAGTGTCGGCCATGCGGTCACCGTGTCCCATAACTGCCTGCTTGGCCAGGGTGTTACTTGCAATGCTTGCTCTCGCCATTGCCCGGCAGCGGCCATCAGCATTGTTGAAGATGCCAGCACCGGCCATTCCGTCGTGACGGTCAACGAGCAACTGTGCATCGGTTGTGGCGCTTGCGAGCATTACTGCCCTGTGCGTCCCTTCTCGGCAATTTATGTTGAGGGTCGCGAAACCCACCAGACTATCTAACTTCTTTTAAAAATGAATAAAATACTTGACACGTTAAGTGTGCTCAAAACGCTCAAGTTCTGGAAAGAACTTGTCATCATGACCCTCGGCATGTTTGTGGCTGCCGCTGCGGTCTATTACTTCCTGCTCCCAAGCAAGCTTGTGATTGGCTCAATATCGGGTCTGTCTATTGTTATCACCAATTTGTTTGCCATGGCAGGTATCCAGTTGGGATTCTCGGCGGTGGTGTCCATCATCAATGCCATACTTCTCATCCTTGCTTGGGTGCTGATTGGCAAGGAATTTGGTGCCAAGACCGTCTACACGGCCATGATTCTTGGCCCTATGACTGATGTTTGGGCAGCCATTCTCCCTTGGCAGAATATTGCCAATACCAACCTCACTACCGGTTCGCCTTCAGTGATGGGCGACCCCTGGCTCGACTTGCTTTGCTTTGTGCTTGTGCTGAGTGCTTCGCAGGCTATCTTGTTCGGTATCAATGCTTCTACTGGCGGCCTCGACATTTTGGCCAAGATTGTCAACAAGTATTTCCATTTTGATATCGGTACATCCGTCACCATCGCAGGTGCCTGCATCTGCTGTACGGCTTTTTTGATCAATGATTTCCGTATGGTTGTCATCGGCCTTATCGGCACTTGGATCAATGGTCTTGTGGTTGATTATTTCACCGCCTCGCTCAACAATCACAAGCGTGTGTGCATCGTATCGAAAGACTATGAACGCATTCGCAAATTCATTATCAGCGACTTGCAGCGCGGTTGCACCCTTTATGAGGTGATTGGCGGCTACACCAATGAGAAATCTATTGAACTGGAAGCACTTCTGACCAAGGATGAGTTCAGCAAACTTATGGTTTTCATGAAGGACAACGAAATCAACGCTTTCATGACAGCCGGCAATGTCTCCGAGGTCTACGGCCTCTGGACCAAGCACAGCACTCGCCGCCACGCTAAGGAGCAAGCCGAGCAAAGATAGTTGTATTTTTATATGTTTAATTGTCTGCCATGATAAAACGTTGTCTGTCATTCTTTTCCATGTTGCTGCTGTCAACCGTGTTGATGGCACAATGGAGCGTGGAAAATGTTCCTAATACACGTTTGCAGAGCAACAATATCCATGTCAGCGATCCCGACAATCTGGTGGATGATGAGACCGAAGCTCTGATAAATTCGGCTTGTGCCAGTGTGCGCGATTCTGCTGATATTTTTGTCGTTATCCTCAGATCCATCGGTAGTGCCGATTCCAAGGACTTTGCCACTCGCCTACTCAACTCGTGGGGCATTGGCGATAAGGGTGTTGACAATGGTGTGCTGATGCTTGTGGTTGAGGATATCCATGCCTTGGAAATTGAGACGGGCTATGGCACCGAAGCCTTTCTGCCGGATGTTATCTGTGGCCGAGTGATACATGATGTTATCATTCCCTTGATGCGTGCCGGCGATTTCTCAGGAGGTGTCCGCAGTGGTGCTTTCGCCTTGGCCAGCCAGCTGGGCGCCGACACATCAGGTCTGCTTCCCCTAGAGGTGGCCTCTTATGAGGGTGTGGAAATGCCGGACAGCACTGACTCCGATTCTGGTGCGCCGATGTTCTTTGCCTGTATAGGATTTCTAGCTATGATTTGGTGTGCAGTTAGAACTTTTTTTGGCGTCCTCGGCAAGACCTTAGGTTTCAAAAAGAAAAAAAAGAAGAAAGCCGAGGCAAAGCTGGCATTGGTTGACGGAATCTATTGTTTCGACCAGACCAAGGTGGCTGGATCAAATCATGGCACTAATGAATGGACAAAGCATGATTTCCTTCGCAATCTGCTTATCATTGCGATTGCCTTTGCTTTTATAGTATTGCTAATCAAGGGTTACGACAGCGAGACAGGCGTTAGCGGCCTGGCCGTGGTGGCCCTTCTTACTTTGTTGTGCGTCGTGCAGAATCAGTTCTCGTTGAGCAAGGCTCGCCATCTGGCGCAGTCTGCGGTCTCTCCTTCCGAGTGCTATGATTCGATGATGCACCGTCCGGCCATGCTGATCACCTGCATCTTAGCACCCTGGCTGGGCTGGTATTATTTCAAGAAATTCCGTAGCACTGCCAAATCGCTTGCCGGTGTGCGTAATTGCCCGGTCTGTCACGAAAAGCTGCAGGATTTCGACGACGGTATTTTGACACCGTTGGAGAACAAAGAAACCGAAGTGGGATCCATAGAATACCGGCATTATTGTTGTCCCAATGGCCATAGAGTGAAAATCTCCTCCAATGGCCGCAAATACATGGAATACTCCCGCTGCACGGTTTGTGGTGGCCGCACCCGAACCAAGAAAGGCAGCAAAGTGATTCGTGCTGCCACCTATTCAAGGACTGGATTGAAAGAGGTGACATATTTCTGCGAGTTTTGTGGCCATGAAGAAGTTGTGCAGTGCAGTATACCAAAACTCCAGTCTGAGTCCAGCAGCTATTCTTCCAGCGGCGGTTATAGCTCTGGCGGCGGCCACAGCTCTGGCGGATCGTTTGGCGGCGGCCATTCTGGTGGCGGCGGTGCTTCTGGGCGATGGTAATATAATGTATATTATAAAAAGAAAAGAAACATGAGATTCAAAAAATACGACAAACGCTATCTTCCCATGCTCTGGATTGGCCTGGCCATCTGGGCTGTAGGCTTTGGTAGCACATGGCTGATGGAGTTGGCCGGGGTTGAGATCTCTTCCCAAGAAACTCTCATGGGCATGTTCAAGAGCATCTTCAAGTTTTCCCCTATTCTGGTCATTCTGTTAGGCTGTGTCTTTGGCCCGGTGCTGGAAGAATTCAGCTTCCGCCTTTGGGGTGTGGGCAGGCGCTGGACTACCATTATCTGCCTGGTTCTAATGGTTATGTTAACCTTTGGCGAGATTGGCTTCTGGGGCATCTTGCTGGTGATAGGCATTGTTGTAGCCATGCGCCTTATCAAAGATGAGTTCAAGCGCAACTGGGTTGTTACCCTGTTGTCGTCGACAGCCTTTGCCTTGGCTCATATCTCAGGATTCAGCGGTTTTTCGCTGGGTATGGTGCTGGGTTTGATGGATATCTTCGGCATGGCCATGGTTATGTGTTGGCTCACGCTCAACCTCAGTTTCTGGTTCTCGTGCCTGCTGCATGTATGCAACAATAGCTTGGCATTCCTCGTGCCATTAGTGTTCTTGGGCACTCCCGTGCATAACGAGTATTCCTCTCCCGACATCGTCTGCCACACTACGCTGGAGTCGATCAAACCTTTTGCTAACAACAAAGATCTCATTATTAATGCTGATAACAGTTTCTTCCCCGAGTCTCCATTGACTGAGTTCTGTTGTGTCGGTGAACCTCAAGAAATTGCCGCCAGGTTGCTAAGTCTTGATACCAATATTGCTTTCCATACCCCAAGTTGCTATGAGTTTCTGGCACAGCCTAAAAATGAGAGTGTGGAAGAACGTATGGTGTGGACTGTTAAGTTCGACACAGCTCAGTATCCTGACTTTCACCGACTTTTGACCCTGTTTCTTAAAGACTATGAGGCTTTCGCTAAAGAGAGACTCATTTTTGACACTGCCGATGTAGAGATGGAAGAGGTGTGGATGGTATATGACGATGGCCGAGAGCAGATGGTCACCGACTCTTGTGATGATTTTGCTGATGTTTTGATGCGACTGTATGATACAAAATTGGGCATGAAGTCCCACAATGTACTACTCCAAATTGATTCCCCGGTGCTCTACAGCTATCCTGTCAGCAATTCCATGTCCGACAAGTTGTCCGCAATTGAAGAGACTAGGGATGCCCTCTATGGCTACCGACTTGATTTCCGCCCCAGTGGCAAAAAGTTTAAATTAGTAACGATTAAATAGAACAATATTAATATATGAATAGACGCGATTTTTTGAAGAGTTTGGGTGCTGGTGCCGTAGCAACGGCAGCCATTGCCGCTGGTTGCGATTCTCCCAATCAGACTCATGCTGAGGGTTTCGCTTTGGGTGAGGTTCCCACTGACCAGATGACCTATCGTACTGGCAGCCACGGCGAGAAAGTCTCTATCCTTGGCTATGGACAGATGCGACTGCCGACAGTGGAACCTGATAACAGAGACAGCGATATTGACCAGGAAAAGGTCAACGAACTCACCGACTATGCTTTGGCTCATGGCGTAAACCTCTTTGATACAGCTCCACGCTACTGCAAGGCACGCTCAGAAAAGGCCATCGGTGCTGCCCTGAGCCGCCACAAGAGAGACGAATATTTGATTAGCACCAAACTTTCTAACATGAGCCCTGATACACTCAGTTTTGAGGGTAGTAAGGCTATGTTTGAAGAATCATTGGAGCGTCTGCAGACCGACTATGTTGATTTCTATCTGCTTCATTGCGTTGGACTTCCTTGCAAGGGTCTTGATGGCGAGACCATGGATCCCATGACAGCCTTCCATGTACGTTTTGAAGAAAATGGTATGCTTGACTGGCTGATTGAGCAGCGCAAGTTGGGCCGCATTCGCAATCTCGGTTTCTCATATCATGGCGATGTAAGTGTCTTTGACTATGCACTTTCCTTGCACGACAAAGTGCATTGGGATCATGTCCTTATCCAGCACAACTATGTCAACTGGCGTCATGCCGGCAATCTGGCTGATGATGGCAGTGGCGATGCTAATTCTGAATATCTCTATAACGAATTGGCTAAGCGCGATATTCCCGTTTTCGTGATGGAACCTCTGCTTGGTGGTCAGTTGGCCAATATGCCTCAGTTCGCTGTTGATGAGTTCAAACGTCGTGAACCTGAGGCAAGTATCGCTTCATGGGCTTTCCGATTTGCTGGCAATATGCCTCGCATTCTCACTGTGCTTAGCGGTATGACCTATATGGAGCACCTGCAGGATAATATCCGCACTTTCGCTCCCCTCAAGCCCCTCACCGATGAGGAAACTGCCATGCTTCTTGATGTCGGCGCACGCTATGCTGGCATTGAGCTCATCCCTTGTACTGGCTGTCAGTACTGTATGCCTTGTCCTTATGGTATTGACATTCCTGGTATCTTTGCCCATTACAACAAGATGGTCAATGAGGGTAATGTCATGGCTGCACCTTTGGACGATGCCGACAGCGAGGAACGCCGTGCTTATCGCAAGGCCCGCCGCATCTATCTGGCCAGCTACGACCGCGCTGTGGATCCTGAGCGTCAGGCCGATCACTGCATCGGCTGCGGCAAATGCCTCTCCGACTGCCCTCAGCAGATTCCCATCCCCGAGAAGATGGCTATGATTGAGAAGAAATAACGGCAACTTTAACAGGGCGGTGCCCCTATATCTAATAGTTGCACCGCCTACGAATAATCATAAATCTATAATAATATGGTTTTATTAATGTTAGGTACTTGGGAGATTATCATCATCGTTTTGGTGGTGCTCCTGCTTTTTGGTGGCAAAAAAATCCCTGAACTCATGCACGGCG
Organism: Bacteroidales bacterium; assembly: GCA_045597945.1. GTDB lineage: Bacteria > Bacteroidota > Bacteroidia > Bacteroidales > P3 > Colimorpha. The sequence continues at coordinate 19,559 of JAZLLD010000004.1, read as the reverse complement.
TTGGCAAAGGTGTCAAAAGCTTCAAAGACGGCATGAACGGTATTGAAGACCCCGCCAAGGATGACAAGAAGGAAGAAAAGAAAAGTGAGTAAATGATTCTAGATTGAGAGTTCCGGGTGTGGAGTCTTTGATTTCGATAACTGCTCTGCATCCTATACTCTGTACTTGGAAAATAATCAGCTTTGGACTTCTGGGGGCATCTTGACGAATTAAGGTCGTATATCATCAAAGCTCTGGTGGCTGTGGCAGTATGTGCTGTGGCCGCCTTTTGTTGCAAAGATTGGCTTTTCTCCATTATTATGGGACCCAGCAAGCCGACATTTGTCACCTATCGACTTTTCACCCAGCTCACCGGCATCACTGATGACTTCCATGTAGCCTTATTTAATCCAGAGTTAGCCCAGCAATTCCTTGTCCACATGCGAGTTGCTTTGTGGATGGGTTTGCTTATCGTGTCGCCCTACATCCTGTATCTGCTCTTCCATTTCGTAGCCCCCGGACTATATGCTCATGAGCGGAAATATGCTATTCGTGCCGTTGGTGGTGGATATATTATGTTTCTTATGGGTGTGGCTCTCAACTATTTCATCATCTTCCCCCTTACATTCAGGTTCTTGGGCACATATCAGGTCAGTGCGGATGTACCCAACCAAATAGCCCTCACCAGCTATGTGAGCATGATGCTCACGCTCTGCCTTATGATGGGACTGGTCTTCGAACTGCCCATTTTGTGTTGGCTATTGGCCAAACTTGGTGTGCTCAAAGCCACCATGATGACACAATATCGTCGCCATGCTATCGTGGTGATTGTCATCGTGGCAGCCGTAATCACACCCACTGGTGATCCGCTCACACTTTCTGTAGTGGCATTGCCCATTTACGCCTTGTATGAACTGAGTGTCGTTATTGTTAAAAAAACTGCCAAATCATAATGCCATGAAACGCTACATTATACTTATTCTTTTTGCTTGCATTTCGGTGTCGTCAGTCCATGCGCAGCAGGCTGCGCGCAAACTTGCTCAACGTATCTTGGGCGATAAGGCTCAGCAAGTTGAATTTTATACCTATAACCAATGGGCTCAAATGCATGAGGGTTATGAGTGTCAGCCAATTCCCTTGTTTGATAGCTATTCATTGTTTCAAAACGGAAGTAAAATCTGCATCGTGGCCAATAACGACAACTCTATGTGCATGGGCTTGAACCATTATCTGAAGGAGTATGCCCATGTCTTAGTATCGTGGTACGACAGCGACCCAATAGAATTGCCCAAGCGTCTGCCTGCAGTTGGAGCCGCCGGGGTTCACAAAGAGGCTGATTTACCCAACCGCTTTTTCCTCAACTACTGCACATACGGCTACACCATGGTGTGGTGGCAGTGGCCTCAGTGGGAGCACTTCATCGACTGGATGGCTCTTAACGGCATCAATATGCCCCTCTCGCTCACTGGTCAAGAGGCTGTGTGGCAAGAAGTGTGGCGCGAAATGGGCATGACTGATGATGAAATCCGATCCTATTTCTCTGGTCCTGCGCACCTTCCTTGGCATCGTATGGCCAACCTCGATGGTTTTGGTGGTCCCTTGCCTCAGTCTTGGATTGATGGACAGAAAGAGTTGCAGAAAAAGATTGTGGCTCGTGAGCGCGAACTTAATATGACGCCTGTCCTTCCGGCTTTTGCAGGCCATGTGCCTCAGCGCATTACGCAGTTATATCCCGATGCCGACATCAAGCAGTTGAGTGCATGGTGCGGTTTTGAACCCACCTATTTTATGAATTCTACCGACAGCCTCTTTGCTGTCATCCAGCAGAAATATCTTCAGAAGCAGACCGCCCTCTATGGCACCAATCATATCTATGGCCTCGACCCCTTTAACGAAATGGATCCGCCTAGCTGGGAACCCGACTACTTGGCTTCGGTTTCTAAAAACATCTATGAGTCGCTCCGCCAGGTAGATTCCGAGGCTAAGTGGCTGCAGATGAGCTGGGTGTTCTACTATAAACGTGGGCAGTGGACTCCTGAGCGTCTCAAAGCCTACCTTACTGCCGTGCCTCAGGGCAAAATGATTCTCTTGGATTATTTCTGCGAGAAGACCGAAGTGTGGCGACTCTCCGAGGCTTTCTATGGCCAGCCTTTCATTTGGTGCTATTTGGGCAACTTTGGTGGCAACACCATGCTTGTGGGCGATATTCCCGCCATTGGTAGCAAGTACGACAATGCCATTAAAGATCAGCCGGGCAATATGATGGGCGTAGGCTCTACGCTGGAAGGCTTTGATAATAGCCCTCAAATCTTTGAGTATCTATTCGAACATGCTTGGTCTGGAAAAGATTCTGCTCAGCATACTCGCCAATTCGCTCCAAAATGGGCCGATATGCGCTACGGCAAACCCAATAAATATGCTCGCGAGGCCTGGCAGTTACTGTTGGATTCTGTCTACAAAGATTGGTCGTTCTATGGTCTTGGAAGTCAAATGCTTGCCCGCCCCACATTGGCCGGCCATGGCACCTATTACACCAAGCCTTATTACTCCTACGACAATGCCACCCTGCTGCGTGCCATTCGTCTGCTGCTAAAGCAACCCTCTGACAGAGAGTCGTATCAATACGATGTGGCCAACCTGTTGTCTCAGTGGTTGGGCAACCATTTCATGGAAGTGCGCGATGCCTTCACTGATGCCTACCGCCATCACGACATCCGTGCTATGAGGCTCTATGCCAATATGGCCAGTAGGTTGATAACCGATGCCGATAACATTCTAACAAACCATCCTTCGGCAAGCTTCTGGGAATGGACTCGCGATGCTCGCGCTTGGGGCAACAACGATGCCGAGAAAGACTACTATGAACTGCAGGCCAACACATTATTGACCATCTGGGGTGGTCCGGTACTGAACGATTACGCCAACCGTGCTTGGTCTGATTTGCTTTCGTTATACTATCGCTGCCGTTGGGATCGGTTTTTCCAAGCCGTGATTCAGGCCGAGGTAAGAGGCGTGCCCTTTGATGAAAAACAGTTTGATTCAGCGCTGTCGGTTTATGAGCACAATTGGCCGAATTCAAGATTAGTGTCTCATACTATCACAAAAACGAAAACCACAATGACTGCACACTCGATATTGAAAAATATTGATAATCATCAGTATGATGTACCAAACCGTGCTGCCGAGATGTTGGGTGACTACATGCTCCGCTACCCCGAAGCACAGCTGCAGGATGTCTACAAAGCTTGCTTCCAAGATGTTTACGGCCCCGGCCACATCATCAGCGATTCCACCTCTTGTGCCCAGTATATCCTCAGCGAGTTGGAAAAGATGAATCCGGATTCACGCACCTATCCCGACTACGAATACATTGGTGTAGAAAACAACTTTGTGCGTGTCAATATCCGTGTCATTCAGGAGGGTAAGATTCCATTAGGTCGCTTCGTGAAGCTGCTGATGCAGAGTGCCAAACTCCCCAGCAAGCTGCCCCTCTACGACTGGCGCGGCCAATGGCAGCGCATCGAGAAGGTGCTTCGCCAAGTCAGCCCTCAGCCACTGAATTTTGATGAAGATTCTGCCCTCATCCAGTCGGTTATGGACCAGGGGCACTATGCCGTGCACCACAGTCGTCATTTCAACGAGGTCTACGACCCTCACTACCGCATCATCCGCCGCGACCTTTTTGAGTTAGAAATCCTACCATTGTTGAATAAATAAAAGTATAATAATCATGAAAAAACTTGTCATTTTGCTCATGTTGCTGCCCTTGCTCACTTTTGCGGGTCAGCGCAAGAAAACCACTTCACAAGAACAACCCCAAACTCCCCGCAACGTCATCTTTGTTGTTGGCGATGGCATGGGCGTTGCCCAGGTTTACAGTTCCATTGTCTCCCAAGGTGGCGACAACAGCGTGTTCCTCCGCTTCCCCTTCACCGGCTTCTCTCGCACTTATAGCAACAACAAGTACACCACCGACTCCGGTGCTGGTGGCTCGGCTCTCATGACCGGCCATAAGGTTGATAACTACCATATTGCTATCGGTCCCGACAGTACTTGGTATTCCTCCTTCCTCACCATGTCTAAGCATTTCTTTGGCAAGGCCGTAGGCTTCGTCGTCACCTCCAGTGTACTCGACGCCACTCCCGCCTCCACCTATGCTCATGTCACCGAACGCCACATGACCGACTCTGTCAGCATGCAGATGGCTCAGTGCGGTTTTGATGTCATGATTGGTGGCAACAAGAACCCCTTCCTTCCCGAAAATCGTAAGGACGGCCTCGCCCCACTCGACACTCTTAAGGCACGCGGCTATGCCATGGCTTACAGTCCTCTCGACCTCATGAAGCTGCGCTCCCGCAGAATCTGCGGCCTCCTCAGCCCTAATGATCCTCCCACCGCTCCTAGCCGTGGCCGTTGGCTCACTATGGGTGCGCTCAAAGCCATCGAAACCCTCAATCAGGCCGACAATGGTTTCGTGCTCATGATCGAAGGCTCTCAGATTGATTGGGCCGGCCACAACAACGATAGTGCTTACCTCGTGGCTGAAATGGCTGATTTCGAGGACATGCTCTCCGCCGTGCTCGATTTTGCTGAGCGCGACGGCAACACCCTTGTTGTGGTCACCGCCGACCACGAGACCAGCGGTCTCTCGCTCCTTGGTGGCAACATCCAGCAGGGTGTCAACCGCTTCACCTGGGCCACCGGCAACCACTCCGGCGTGATGGTGCCTGTCTTTGCCTATGGCCCCGGAGCCATTAATTTCACTGGCATCCAGCAGAATACCGCGTTCTTCGAGAAAATCATGACTCTCCTCAATGGCGGCAACCGCTTCGCCGACGGCCTTTCTTATTGTGTCTATAGTAAATCGTATATCCATTAATTATGATTAAGTTTTGCGTCAAACTGGTGCAGCGTTGGTTGCCCGAACCATTCATTTTTGCTATCATCCTCACCCTTGTGGCTGCATGCTTGGCCATGCCTATCTGCCATCAGACCCCCATCGAGGTGGTCGAGAACTGGGGTGGGGGAGTGTGGAACCTCCTCGCCTTTGCCATGCAGATGGCTCTGGTGCTTGTCTGTGGCTCAACCCTGGCTGCCGCTCCAGCCATCAAACGTGTAATCAGTTCCTTAGCAGGCATTCCCAAGACTCCTGCCGCCGCCATAGCTTTGGTTACGGGCGTGTCGGCCATTGCCTGCTGGCTTAACTGGGGCTTCGGCCTTATCGTCGGTGTCATCTTTGCCAAAGAGATAGCCAAGCGTCTGGCCGGTGTCGACTATCGCTTGTTGATAGCCTCGGCCTATAGCGGATTTGTAGTGTGGCATGCTGGTCTTTCGGGTTCTATTCCCTTGACCATGGCTACTCCCGGTGATGCCTTGGCCAAAGCCACCAACGGCGTCCTCACCGAGCCCGTGCCTGTATCGCAGACAATCCTTGACTATCACAATCTTATCATTGTCGCCGCTGTCATCGTGGCCATCGTCATCACCAACTCACTGATGCACCCTAAGAACGACATCATCTGCGTCGACCCCGCCCTGCTTGAAGAAGAATCAACAGCCAATAGCCAACAGCCAATAGCCAACAGCCAGCAGCCAACCCCCGCCCAGCGCATGGAGAACTCTCGCATCCTCAGCTGGATTGTGGCACTGTTGGGTTTTGCCTATTTGATTATCCATCTGGGCTTCCGCGGCGGTTCTTTCGACCTCGGCAGCGTCATCATGTTGTTCCTCTTCCTGGGTGTTGTGCTGGACGGCACTCCCTTGGCCTATGTGCGTGCTTTCGGCAAGGCTGCCACAGGTGCGTCGGGCATCATTCTGCAGTTCCCCTTCTATGCCGGCATCATGGGCATCATCACCGGTGTGGGCGCTAGCGGCATCTGCTTCGGCACCGTCATCAGCAATGCCTGCATCTCCATCTCCACGCCTACCACCTATCCCTTGCTCACCTTCCTCTGTGCCGCATTGCTCAATATGTTCGTGCCTTCGGGTGGCGGACACTGGGCCATCCAGGCTCCCATCATGTTTGCCGCAGGTGCCAACTTGGGTGTCGATCCCGGCCTCACCGGCACTGCCATTGCTTGGGGCGATGCGTGGACCAACCTCATCCAGCCCTTCTGGGCCATTCCTGCCTTGGCCATCGCCAAGCTCGACGCCAAAGATATCATGGGCTTCTGCTTGATAGACCTCCTCATCACCGGCATCATCATCTGCTCAGGTTTAGTCATCTGGGCATTGTAATATTAATGGAGAATAGGGGCGATAGTCCCTATTCTCTAATTACCATTCACCATTCACTAATCACTAATCACTAAAATAATATGATTGTCACTACTACTCCTACCGTCGAAGGCCATCAGATTGTTGAATATCACGGCGTCGTGTTCGGCGAGGTGATAACAGGTATCAATTTCGTAAAAGATTTCTTTGCCAGCATCCGCAACATCACTGGCGGCCGCTCCGGCTCCTATGAGGAAGAACTCTCCAAGGCTCGAGCTAATGCCATGCGCGAATTAGAGGAGCGAGCCCAGCGTACAGGTGCCAATGCTGTTGTGGGCGTAGATATCGACTACGAGGTACTGGGCGCCGACAATGGTATGCTCATGGTTACTGCCTCGGGCACAGCTGTCACTATCCGATAGCCCTTTGGTCAAGAACTATTTGGCCACTGTGCCTCAGCCAACAACCATCAACAAGGAAGAAGAACAGCTCTTACTATATACTGATTCGCTCTTCCTTCGCTCTTCCTTCGCTTTGCCTTCGCTCGTAGGGGGTGAAAAAAGACGAAAGAAAGTGGTGCTGGTTGAATTCAGCGCCGCTTGTGGGATTTTTCAAATGTTAAAAATCCGCTGTTCTGTTCACTCAAAATGTTAAATATACAAATATTATTTTTCCTTGTGTATTTTTCTTCGTATCTTTGCATCCAAAATGAAACATAATCAGTCATGAAAAAAATAATCACTATTCTTCTTCTCCTTGCCTCGGTCTTCCCCTCATGGGCCTACAGTTTCTATGACTTCAGTCCCTCAGGACAGCCGCTCTATTACAACATCTCTTCAGATACCACAGTTTATGTAACCTATCCCGGTGGTACAAGTTATTGGAACCGGTACATTAAACCAGAAGACACACTCATCATCCCAGCTTACGTCACCCATTCGGGAAACACCTACGCCGTCACAGCAATCGGCCAGTATGCTTTCTATGACTGCAACGGACTTACCAACGTCACCATCCCCAACACAGTCACTTCCATAGGTGAATACGCCTTCTATAATTGCTATAGCCTCACTACCGTCACTATTCCCAGCTCCATCACATCCATCGGTGGTTACGCTTTCTATGATTGTGTCAGCCTTACTGGTGACTTCACCATTCCAAATTCAGTCACCACTGTTGGTGGTAATACTTTCTATGGTTGTCGTAGCCTTACCTCCGTCACCATCCCCACCTCCGTCACATCCATCGGTGGTTACGCTTTCTCAGGTTGCACAGGGCTCACCTCCGTCACCATTCCTAATTCCGTCACCTCCATCGGTACCTCCGCATTTTATTATGTAAGAAACATTATCTATCACGGAGTTGCCTATGGAGTGCCTTGGGATGCATGGTCTGTGAATGGCTTTGTGGAAGATTCCCTAATTTATTCAAACAGCACTAAGACCACCCTGGTCGGCAGTTCTCCTTATGTCGCCACAGTCACTATTCCCAATTCCGTCACATCCATCGATGGTCATGCTTTCTCTGGTTGCAGTGGCCTCACCTCCGTCACCATTCCTTCTTCGGTAACATATATTTCCAGTGTAACTTTTAACAACTGCACCTCCTTAGATACCATCATCTGTATTGCAACAACTCCACCTGAAGCACGATCAAATTCTTTTACTAATGTCCCGTCTTCAGTTACTGTTATCGTACCTTGCGGCAGTGCTTCTCTGTATCGTTCATCTTGGTCGTGGTTTTCAAATTTCGTAGAAGACGGACCTTTTGGCGTTTCGGCCTCTTCCGCAAACAATTCTCACGGCTCAGTTTCAACATCAGATATTAGTTGCTCTTCTGCCACCATCTTAGCTAGTCCCAACTACGGATTCTATTTCGATCACTGGAATGACAACAGTACCGAAAATCCTCGCACCATCGACCTTACACAAGACACCTCTTTCGTAGCCTATTTTATCCCTGCTGATCCCTTTTTAGTATACCTTCACGACACCACCTACGTTGACCGCTGGCAGTACGACACCACTTACCTCCATGACACCACCTACGTTGATCGTTGGCAGTACGACACTACATATATCCACGACACTACCATTGTTGACCGCTGGCAATTTGATACAACTTACATCCACGATACAACATACGTCGACTGTTGGCAGTACGACACTACTTACATCGACAACTACATCCACGACACACTCTTCCTCGACATCGACTACAACCATATCTCTGTCATTTCGGGCAACCCATCCCGAGGCCTTGTGGCCGGCAACGGCGATTTTCCCAGAGGCACGCAAGTGGAAATCGCAGCCATCCCCATTCGTGGAAGTCAGTTCGTGAGCTGGCAAGACGGCAACACCGACAATCCCCGCACGGTCTCGCTTGATGAGGATTTGGTGTTTGTGGCCACTTTTGATGCGTTGGAAGGCATTGCCGACCTTCAGCCCACCGATTACTCCATCAGCGCCCAGGGCAACCGAATGGTAATCTCGGGCGTGGCAGACAGGCGGGTGCGCATCTTCGACTCTGTGGGTCGCTTGTTGGACACCGCTGATGGCCACAACGATGTGGCAGTCTTCCAAGCTCCCTCCATGGGTGTTTTTCTCGTGCAGGTAGGCGATAGTCCCGCCCAGAAGGTTGTAATCCGCTAACGTCCTATCATGTTGGAATATAATTTGTAATGGAACTGGATCTGACAAAGGGTGGGTACGTTAGGGTGATAACCTTGTTCTCGATACCCATTATTATAGGCAATGTTTTCCAGCAGTGCTATCAGCTGGTGGACAGTATTATTGTGGGCCGCAATGTCAACTATCAGGCGTTGGCGGGCTTGGGCGTGAGCAACGGCATCACGTTCTTCATCATCGGCTTCATCCTGGGTATCACCAGCGGTATGGGCATCTGCATGGCACAGGCTTTCGGCAAGGGCGACTATGCCCGGCTGCGCCGTTCGTTTGCAACAAGTCTGGCCATTTGCGCCGCCACTGCCTTGGTGCTTACCGGAGCCGGACTTGCCCTGTGTGGCCCCGTGCTGCACTGGATGGGCACGCCTGCCGATGTCTACGACTATGCCTACGGCTATCTGATAGTCATGGTGTTGGGCATCGTGGCTACGATGGCCTACAACATGATTGCCTGTGCTTTGCGGGCCATTGGCGACAGCCGCACTCCACTGTATTTCCTCATCTTCTCCTCGGTGGTGAATGTGGTGCTAGACCTACTATTCATCGTCAGTTGGGGCTGGGGTGTGCGTGGTGCAGCTTTGGCCACGGTCATTGCCCAGGCGCTCTCGGCCTTGCTCAGCTTCGGCTATGCTATGCGCAAGTATCAGTTCCTCCGACTCTGCCGCGCCGACTTCGCCCTGCGTGCCGACGAGGTGAAGGAGCATCTTCGTATCGGTATGCCTATGGCCTTGCAGTTCAGCATCGTGTCTATCGGTCTTATCCTCCTGCAGGCCGCGCTGAATGAGTTTCCCGCCACCTATATTGCCGGCTTCACAGCCGCCAACAAGATACAGAACATCGGTGCCCTGGTGGCCATGGCTTTCGGCACGGCTATTGCCAACTTTGCCGGGCAGAACTACGGCGCTGGCAACCTGGAGCGAGTGCGCAAAGGGGTGCGGGCCACGCTGGGCATTGTGATGGCTGTGTGCGTGGTCTCGTCGGGTGCGCTGCTGCTGTGGCCCGATGCCTTCACCTCCCTGTATGTCGACGCCGAGATGGCAGCCATGCCCAATGTAGGCGAGATCTATTTTTCTTCTGGGCGCTATCTGTTTGTTACGGCCATCTTCTTCCCATTCCTCTACCTTATCTTTGTCTACCGCAATGCCTTGCAGGGCGTTGGGCGCACCTTCTGGCCCTTGATGGCAGGCCTTCTGGAGCTGGCTATCCGCTGCGTGGCCTCCTTCACCCTCCCCAAGGTGTGGGGCTACAACGGCATCGTGATGATCGACATGCTGGCCTGGATTGGCGCTGCGGTGATGCTGGTTGTGGCATATTGCTCGTGGTCCTTCAAGTTCAAGAATCAGTGATTGCTGGTTGGCGAGTTGGCCTTCCATTCTTGAAGTGAGGCTCAATTGTGTCGCCGTGGTTAGTCCGTTCCTGCAATCGGGCTTACGACGGGTCTTCAACGGGCTCTCGACGGGAGTAGGACTGGAGCGAACCCCGGGGTGGTTGTGCTTCATATCTCACTGAATTCTTTTGCAAAGATACGGATTTTTTCCGACATCGCGGATGTTTATTTCGCTCCATAGGGTCTTTTGCGCTAGGATTCGCCGCAAGGGGGCGATTTGGAGTTGTGGTGTTTTGCAGTGCGGAGTGTGAAGTTGTGTTTTTTGCGGTGAAAAAAATGGGCAAGGGGGCAATAAATGGCTTGTTTTTGTGTTATTATTTTAAATAAATATTATTATGAGTATCACTTTGCCGCGACTTCCGATTGGAATACAGGGTTTTGGAAAAATCCGTGAAGAAGGATTTTTGTATGTCGACAAGACTCGTCAGGTCTATGACCTCACGCATACCAATCAGTATTACTTTCTTTCTCGTCCGAGAAGGTTTGGTAAGAGTCTGCTGCTTTCCACCATTAAGTGCTACTATGAAGGCAAGCGCGAATTGTTTGAAGGACTGTATATTGCCACTGTGGAGCAGGATTGGAAGAAGCACCCGGTGCTGTATCTTGATTTGAACACTGAGAAGTATGACCGCCCCGAGGTACTGGACCAACTGCTCAATGAGGTTCTCTGCGAGTGGGAGGGCCTTTATGGCAAGAACCCCGAAGAGATTGGGTTGGGCCGTAGGTTCCAGGGAGTTATCCGCCGTGCCCACGAGAAGACCGGCCTCCGCACCGTGATTTTGGTGGACGAATACGACAAACCCATGCTACAGGCTATCGGCAACGCCGAGCTCCAAGATGCCTACCGCGCCACCCTCAAAGGTTTTTATGGTGCGCTGAAGTCGATGGACGAGCATATCCAGTTTGCCATGCTCACAGGTGTGACAAAGTTTGGCAAGGTGAGTGTTTTCAGCGACTTGAACAACCTCAAGGACATATCGATGGACCGCCGCTACTACGACATCTGCGGCATTACCGAGCAAGAGCTCTTGGCAAACTTTCCCGCCCAGATTGACCAGCTGGCCGAGGCCAACAATTTGACCCATGATGAATGCGTGGAGCGATTGCGCAAACGCTATGACGGATATCATTTTGAGGAAACCGCACCTGGCGTTTACAATCCTTTTAGTGTACTGAACACCTTTGATAGACAGAAGTTTGGCAGCTATTGGTTTGAGACCGGCACACCCTCGTATCTTGTACAGCTACTTCAGGAACACGATACCAACCTTGAGCAGATGGCCAGTTATGAGACAGATGCCGACACGCTCAACTCCATCGATATCACTTCGCAGAACCCCATCCCTGTCATTTTCCAAAGTGGATATCTCACCATCAAGGGCTGCGACGCAGAATTTGGCACCTACCGATTGGGGTTCCCAAACGATGAGGTTGCCGAAGGGTTTACCAAATATCTCTTGCCATTCTATACCTCATCACAGCAGGGAAGCACTGGTTTTGACGTCAAAAATTTTGTGCAGGATGTGCGAGCCGGCCGCACCGAGCTGTTCCTCGAGCGCCTACGCAGCCTCTTTGCCGACACACCCTACGAGCTGGTCAAGGACTTGGAGAATCATTATCAGAATGTTATATGGATTGTGGCCAAGCTGATGGGATTCTATGTCCAGGCCGAGTATCACACCAGCCGCGGGCGGATTGACCTAGTACTGAAAGCCCCCAACTATTGCTACGTGATGGAGTTCAAGCTGGACGGTACAGCAGAGGAGGCCTTGGCACAGATAAAAAATAAAGACTACACTCTTCCATTTCAACTTGATGGCCAGCAAATCATCCGCGTAGGTCTCAACTTTTCCAAGGAGCACCGCAATATTGAGCGGTATGTGGTGGAGTAGTAGTTTGTTGCTTATCAGGTTGGCCGTTGCTGCAACAACATGGCATCTATCATTTTGAGTGATTATTATAAAATATAAATTAATGGATAAATGAAGAATTTAGCAATTCAAAAATATATGAATCAAATTTTTATGGAATATTCAAAATCTTATCGGCACTATTTGCTTTTGGCCGCTGCTGTGTTGGCGCTGGCTTTCTCCTCCTGCCAGAAGGAGCCGACAATTGCTCCGGTTTATCCGGATACTAATGACACTGTCGCGGATGCCACGCCTGAGGCGCTCTCCGGGCTTTTCTCGGTTGCGGAGAATCGTCAGGTGCGCTTCTCCCAGGGTAATCTGCAATGTGTTGGCGGCACTTGGCGGATGGCAGAGCAGCAGTACGATTTTTGGGGCGATTTCGCTGATGAAGCCTGGGATCATTTCGGCTGGAGCACGGTTGGCACAAATTATGGGTTGATGACGTCGAGCGCTGACAATAATTATGTTGGCGACTATGTGGAGTGGGGCAGTGTCTTCGGCGCTGATTCGCCTTGGCGCACACTTACTGCTGACGAATGGATTTATTTGCGTTACACCCGCACCAATGCTTACTCGCTGTGCGCTACCGGCACGGTGCAGCTGGCTGATGGCTCGGCTGTTACGGGATGTTTCTTCCTTCCGGACGACTGGGCCCTGCCTGAGGGTTGCACTTTCAATGCTGAGCTGGGTATGCTTCACACCGATTATAGTCGTAACACTTATAGCGTTGCGGATGGCTCTTGGGCCGCCATGCAGGCCGCTGGGGCTGTGTTTCTACCTGCTGCAGGTTGTCGGCACGGCTATAGCTTCAATTCGGTCGGCACGCATGGTCGCTATTGGACCGCACCCAGCGAAAGCCACTACCAATACTATTTGTATTTCACGGGGCGCAGTATCGATTGTGTGAACACATTTGGCCCCAGCTATGGCAATTGTGTGCGACTTGTTGTTGACAATGAATAGCTGTCTGAAAAGGTTTCAGTCTTGTTGAAAAATAAAGATTGAGTTTTTGGTAGTTGTGACTCAGCTAAAAAATAGCAATTAACCTTATCTTTGCAATTCCAAAACTAGTGAAATAATGAACTATTTAGACGTTATTAATCATTATCCCGACTTCCCCAAACCGGGGATTGATTTTATCGACATTCTGCCTTTTTTGTCTAACAAAGAGGCTTTTAATGAGCTTGTTAGAGATATTGATGCGCATACTCACTGTCCCAATGTGGTGACGGTAGAGGCCCGCGGTTTCTTGTTTGCCGCACCGCTGCTCACACAGTCGAAACTGGTGCAAAATGTGGTGGCAATCCGCAAAAAAGGTAAGCTTCCATTCAGCGAGGGCGACCTCCACGATGTGGAAATTATGAAAGAATATGGTGCTGACCATGTCTATTACCGCCTCTCTGACATTGCCGCAGGCAAACCCAACGGCGACACTTTTGAACTCACCTTTTTTGACGACATCCTGGCCACCGGCGGCACCGCCATCGGCATTGCCGAGTCGTTGAACAAAGAGAAGATTGTGATTGATGGCAAGGAGTATAAGGTGAAGGTGAAGGAGTTCCTCTTCCTGGTGGAGTTCCCCGACCTCTATGACCATGATCGCATCAACGCTATTGCTCCCGTACATTCTTTTGCTAAGATTGATGGAGAATGATTTTTTGAATATTATGAAAAAGTTATTTCTGGCATTTGTCGCTATGTTCTGTTTTGCGTTAACTTCTTGCACAAAGGGGGCGACCTACACAGTCAATTACAACGACACGCTGTTGGAGTCTGCCAACAGCACTTTTTTTGAGTATGACTTCGACTTAATAGTCAAATCCCCCATGGATTCGTTTGCAAAAATTGATGAAGAATAATTAAAAATGAATATTATGAAAAAATTTTTTTTGGCTTTGGCCGCTATGTTTTGTCTTGCGCTGACCTCATGCACAAGAGAGTCCACTTACACGATTGATTTCTCTGACGATGTGTCTGAGTTCGCAAATGTTACGATTTTTGAGTACGATTTCGCCGATGATTTGCTTGTTCGCCGTGAGATCAAGGCCGCCGAGAATTTGGTTTATGAGTTTACCTCTTATGACGGAGCCTACAATGTGGTGATTGGCGTGGAAGCCATCGTCAACGGTAAAATCATGGAGTGGTACTGCTCCGACATCTTTAAGCTTGACCCTGACCACAATACCAATATTGAGGTCAACTTCCGCAAGATGAACACCCAGGACACCAACCCCATGAATCCTGCCGATGTAGTGTCGCGCTACTTGTATAAATAATCAATATTATGATGAGACTTAATTGAGCAAAAGGCGGACTTTGTTTAACACAGTCCGCCTTTTTTTGCGATTGTACTATTTGAGGGCACGCATGGCATTAAGCACTGCCAGCACAGTGACGCCCACATCGCCGAATACGGCCAGCCACATGGTGCAGTATCCGGTGGCTGCCAGCATCAGTATCAACACTTTGACACCGATAGCAAACCACACATTCTGCTGGGCTATTTGCATGGTGCAGCGTGCCAGGCGGATGGCGAGGGCTACCTTGGACGGTTTGTCGTCCATAATTACCACGTCGGCAGCCTCAATGGCAGCCTCGCTGCCCAAACCACCCATCGCTATGCCCACATCGGCGCGGGCCAGTACGGGAGCGTCGTTGATGCCGTCGCCCACGAAGGCCAGGCTCTCGGCTGGGGATTTCTGCTGTAGGAGCAGTTCCACATGCGCCACTTTGTCGGCAGGCAAGAGCTCGGCATGGTACTCGTCTAGTTGCAGTTGGCATGCCACATCTTTGGCCACGGCCTGACGGTCGCCGGTGAGCATTACAGTGCTGCGAATGCCTGCTTGTTTCAGCTGGCTGATGGCTTCTGCCGCATCGGATTTTATTTGGTCGGTAATTACAATGTGCCCGGCATATTCTCCATTGATGGCCACATGAACAATCGACCCAATCAGATTGCATTCTTCGCATGATATACCTATGGCTTCCATCATCTTGGCATTGCCCACACACACATGGTCGTATCCCACCATGGCGCTGATGCCTTGCCCGGAAATCTCCTCCATGTCGGTCACCGTGCACCCATCGCAATCTTCGTTAGGGAAGGCATCGCGCAAGGCTATGGCTATGGGGTGGTTAGAGAAACGTTCCACATGAGCGGCCATGTGCAATAGATGCTGACCATCGCATTGGGCGGGATGGGTGGCTGCGACAGAGAAATGTCCGTGTGTGAGGGTGCCGGTCTTGTCAAAAACAACGATACCAGTTTTGGCCAAAGTGTCGATATGGTTGGCTCCTTTGATTAGTATGCCTTTGCGCGAAGCCCCGCCAATGCCGCCGAAGAAGGTGAGGGGTACGCTCAGTACCAATGCACAGGGACAGCTGACAACGAGAAACATGAGTGCGCGGTAGAGCCATACGGCCAGCCCCTGGCCGTAGCTGGGGTAGAAGAGGGGTGGCACAGTTACCAGCACCATAGCCGCTGCCACAACAACAGGGGTGTAGACTCGCGCAAACCGGGCAATGAATGTCTCGCTCTTGGATTTGTGTTCATTGGCGTTCTCCACAAGGTCAATAATTTTGGAGGCAGTGCTCTCGCCAAAAGTCTTGGTGGTCTGCACATACAGCAGGCCGGAGAGGTTCACGCAACCGGAGATGACTTCATCGCCTTCACTCACCTGTCGTGGTGCACTTTCGCCTGTCAGGGACACAGTGTTCAGCGCCGAACTGCCGCGGATTATCTTGCCATCGAGGGGCACTTTCTCGCCAGGTTTGACCACGATGGTCTCGCCCACGGCCACCTGGTCAGGCGATAGGGTGACCTGCTGGCCGTTGCGCTCCACATGTGCCGTGTCGGGGCGGATGTCCATTAGTTTTGAGATACTTTCGCGACTTTTCCCTTCGGCATAGCCCTCGAATAGTTCGCCAACCTGGAAGAAAAGCATGACAAACACGGCTTCGGGGAACTGGGTCTCGCCGCCCAAAAATCCTATGCACAGGGCGCCGATGGTGGCTACCGACATGAGGAAGTGTTCATTAAAAACATTGCCGTGGGCGATGCCTTCGGCTGCTTCTTTTAGTGTGTCGAAACCAATCAGCAAATATGGAATGAGGTAGACCAACAGTAGCTGCCATGTGGCCAGCGATGTGTTTTTTTCAACAAAAACTGCGCCCAAAAGGAGAATTGCCGTTGTGCAGATAAGCACAATCTGTTTGTGCGCATTGTGGTCATGGTGGTGATGCTCGTGCGTGTGATGGTGGTGTTCGTGTTTGTGTTCCATTGTGTTAGGTGTTAAATGTTATTTGATGTTGATGCTGCAAAAGTACAGCCTTTTTCTTGCAAGCCGTTTGCAAACAGCCTGCCGGCAAGATTTTTTCTTTTGGGAGGAGTAATATTTAGCCACAAGGTGCGTTAAATATTATATGGAAGATTGCCAGCATCACGACTACGAGCAGCTATTGGCCCATGAGGGTATACGCATCACCGCCATCCGGCTGATGGTGTTGAAGGCTGTGCACACCCAGATTGCCGGGGCTTTTTCTTTGCAAGATGTGGTAGACTTGCTGCAGACGGCCGACACCTCCTCGGTGTTCCGTGCGCTTACAATTTTTGCCGAGAAAGGGTTACTGCATCTGATTGACGATGGTTCGGGAGTGCAGAAATATTGCGTGTGCCATTGTGCCGACCATCATCACCATCAGGGCCACATCCATTTCACTTGCACCCACTGCCATAAAACCTTCTGCATGACAGAGGTGGCCATACCGCAAGTGCCCATACCCCAGGGATTTGAAGTAGAAGAAGTCGAGTATGTCATCAAAGGCTGCTGCCCCGAATGCGCTAAGAAGATTTTCTGAGAGAAATAGATCAATCGTGATACTGCGATATAATAAAATGCTCAGAGCCATTAGCTCCGAGCATTTTTAGTATATTGAAACAGAATTGTCTAGAAAACTTCTTTCAGCATGATGGCCACGATGACTACGGCGTAGGCCAGTTTGAGGCCGGTGCCGCAGAGGAAACCCATGAAGGCACCCCAGGCGGCGCGGAGGGCCTCCTTGGTGGGTTTGTGATTGAGGGTCTCGCCCACGAAAGCGCCCACGAAAGGCCAGAAGATGACACCCAGCAGTCCTTGTGGACCAAAGGGAAGGCCGAAAATGGAGATAATCAAGCCAATGTTGCAACCCCACACGCCGGCCTTGCTGCCACCGAATTTCTTGGTGCTAAGCGATGGTATCACATAGTCTAGTATGGTGATAATGACTGCGAAAGCGCAGGTGATGATGAGCAGCGTAGTGCTGAACGAAATGTTCTGCGTGAGGTGCAGAACGATGAGCCCTGCCCAGCTCAGAGGAGGACCGGGCAACCCAGGGACGATGGAGCCGAGGATGCCCACGGCGGCAAGGATGAAGGCTAGGATAATCAGAAATGTGTTCATATCGTTCAGTTTTTATTGATTAGTACACTTTCTTGGTCAAATATTTCATCGAATTTAATGCGGAGTTGCTCTTTGTTGGTAATCAGTTGGTGCAATAGGCTCATTTGCTGGGCGTTGCGCGAGTAGGGGATATATAGTTTCAGGTATCCGCCGGGGGCATATTTCTCATTCAGATGCTCCAAGGTGCGCCGCCAGTGCCCTTCGCGGTCGAGGCCGGGAAAGTGCGAGAGGCCGTACTGCACGGTGCGGCGCAAGATTGTCAGCGGCTGTATGTCGCGGTCGGCTTCGGCCACAATCATTCCGTAAAGGCTACGGGGCGAGTGGTCGGCAGAAGCGCGGTGGTCTTCCGCTGCCTGAGCCATGGTCTCAATCTGTTGCGCTGAGAACCATCGGGTTAGATGCTTGTCGTTGCGGATAATCTGACCCGAGGCAAGGTGGTGGATTTCGCGGCCTTGGCTCAGTCCCAAATCGTGGAAGGCGGCAATGGTGTAGACCATATCGGAGTCCAGTTCCGGATAATGCGCAGCCAGCTCCATGCTTTGCGCCATCACCTTCTGCGCATGGTCGAACTGGTGGGCGGCATCATGGAGCTGGTATTGTGGAAGTATTTCTGATTCAATATATTGGCGCAGTTCTGCATTGACCATAGGATAGGTCATCAGCTGGTAGGCGCGGCGGGGTGTGCCGTCGGCAATGAAGATGGTGCCGCAATAGCAAAAACCTTGCTCCAGCAAGATGTGCTGCATGATGGCGTTGGCCTCGTGGGTGTCGGCCTTGAGGCATGGCGCCTGGGTCTTGCACCATTCAAAACAGGTGCGGCCTATGCCTTTGTGGCCGGGGAGGCAGCAGAGGCGGTGGATGGTGGCGTAAGGCGTTGATTCATCAATCCATAGGCCGTCGTAGATGGTGCGGTAGGTGGGGTCAATGCCATGCACGAGGGCAAAATAGCCTATGGGCTGGCCGTCCTCTAGAATCATGTGGGCATGGCCGCCATCAATATCTTTTTCGATGGCTTTGGCATCGGGGTAGCCGTTGGTCCATTGCACCGTGTTGCCGTGGGCGCGCATGATGCTGCGCGAGTGGTCGCACATGGTCAGAATTAGTTGCACCTCAGGCAGTAAGGCCTTTCGTATGATTCTTTCTTTGCTCATAACAGATTGCAAAGATACACATTTTTTATGAAATACATTAAATTGCGGTCAGTTTTTTTCTGCACGAGGTGTTTTGCTAGGCCTCACATAGCTGAAATGGCTGGCAAAGTCAGTGTTCGGCCGCAGTAGCTTCGCCAGTTATACTATATTTATACTATATTTATACCTTATTTATACTATTATATATAGGATAAATATAGTATAACTATAGTATAAATAAGGTAAAACGAGCGGGGTTACTGCGGTCTTGGGTCAGTTTGAAGCGCAAGCGCCAGGTGCCGTCGTTGAAGTCGTGGCTGATGATTTTGAAGGTGCCGATTTCGGCGGTGTTGGCCACATGGGCGCCCACGCAGGCGCAGACATCGTAGTCGCCAATGCGCACGAGGCGAAGGGTTTGGCTAGCATCCTCGGGCAGTTTGCTGAGGTCCACTTCGGCGGGGATGTGGTCGCGGTCGACAAACTCGATAGTCACATCCAAGTGGGATTGGATTACCTCGTTGACTTTGTCCTCGATGGCTTGCACCTGTGCTTCGGTGGGCGCGGTGGCCAGGAGGTAGTCGCACTTGCTTTTCTTCTTCTCGATGTGTGCGTTGCGCGACCGCGGGCAGCCAAACATCTTGACCATTGTGGCATTCAAAATATGCTCCGCCGTGTGCATAGGCGGGTGCTCCTGCTTGTTATGTTCGTTCAGAATAGGTTGTTCCATTAATAATGATTAATATTTGATTGTTCCGTCTTTCAGTAGTGTATTGATTTCGTCATATTCAATTTCGTAGGTAGGGCATGAATCGAAC
>JAZLLD010000003.1:0-4432 GCA_045597945.1 Bacteroidales bacterium | reverse complement strand
CATTCATTGATTTGTTCTTGGGATGCTGACCAAATAGGACATAATTTTTTTGAATGAACAGCGCATTGATAATAGATAAATTTTTGGAAATTGAATCTGAAAACAGTATTTTTAAAGAGGATTTTATAGAAAAAATTCATTCTTTACAAAAAGTATCAGAACAGAATGCCGATATCGCTGCTGCGCAGTTATATCGATTGATGTTTCGGCACGAACGAGATTTGCATGTGTTAGATCAATGGGCTGACCAAGTTTTGGATGGCTGTTTGTGGAGCGAATCCGCTGAGGAAGATTATCGAAATTACATAAAGTATATAAGTGCTCATGATCAAAATTTGGCAGAACAATATCAGAAAATGCTGGATCATATGATAAAAGAAGATATAGAAGATTAAGTTCCAATAAGAAATACAACTTTTGAAGAGAGAGACTTAAACAACCAGAAGCTTGTTAAATCAAAAGAAAATATGAAACCGAATAACATTCATCGAATTACAGGACTCAGGCATACAGATAATTTCCATCTTCCCCACTCTCTTGAGAATAGCAAGAGGATGTAGGGTGAAAATCTGCAATTTATTAAGGGATAAGTAACTAAAACAACGTTTTCGTTAAGCCGAGAGCAGAGGGAAAGCCCACTTTCACTATGCCGAGGTGAGAAAACGACCGAATTTATTCGAAGGATTGGTGGGAGTTTCCTGGCGGGAAGATTGCGCCGGGCGAAACACCTGAAGACGCTTTGCGTCGTGAGATTCGCGAGGAATTGGCAACCGAGATTGCTGTGGGCGACTTTCTGACTACCGTTGCATATGATTATCCTCAATTTCACTTAACCATGCATTGTTACCGCTGCACCATCGTTAGCGGTCGGCTCTCTCTCCTTGAGCACGAAGATGAACGATCGGTGGACGAGCTGGATAGTGTGAAATGGCTACCGGCTGATGTGGAGGTGGTGAATATGATCAAACGTGTCGGTACGGACAAGTTCGCATTTGCTACGCCCGATTAGAAGATTAAGACAACCTCTAATTATTCATTTTATTAAAGGTAATCTCTATAAATTGTTCTTAACCACAAAATTATTTCGCAAATAAATTGTTATGTGAAATTAAAAACATGGGTCTATAACTTTGTCGTTGACCTTGACTTTGTCTTTGATGGGATGTGTCCCAACTTGTTTTTTAAACTTTACTATATCATTATCGAAGAACAAAAAAAGTCCCTTGCGGAGGCAAGGGACTTTCTGGTATTGAGTCTTTGCTATTTGCTGGCGGTGATCTCGATACGGCGGTTTTGTGCGCGACCTTCAGGGGTGCTGTTGTCGGCTATGGGCTCGGTCTCTCCCTTGCCTACTGAGGTGATGCGGGAAGCGCTGATGCCTTTCTCTACCAGCATCTCTTTCACGTTGTCGGCACGCTTCTTTGAGAGCTTGAGGTTGCTGGAGGCCTTGCCTGTGTTGTCGGTATGGCCGGTGACGCAGATCTTGATGTCGGGATACTTGTCCATGGCGTTCTTCAGGTTGGCCAGGTCTGCCTCGTTCTGTTCGGAGAATTCGGGCAGCGATTTGCCTGTCTTGAAGTAGAACACATCCTTGTATTCGGCAATAAAGGCAGCCTCTTCGCGAGCAGCCTGCTCGGCTTTGGCGCGTGCCTCTGCTTCTGCCTTCTCCTTTGCCAGACGCTCTGCCTTTTCCTTTGCCAGACGCTCAGCCTTGGCTTTGGCTTCGGCATCTGCCTTGGCATCAGCCTCTGCCTTGGCTTGTTCCTGGGCCAGACGGGCGGCTTCAGCCTCGGCGGCAGCCTTGGCATCAGCCTCTGCTTTTTCGGCTTCCAGACGGGCTCTTTCGGCTTCAGCCTGCTCGGCTTTGGCGCGAGCCTTCTTCTCGCCGACAGCTTTGCCGCATCCTAAGCGCAGACCTAGTTTGATGCCGGCTTCCATCGGGATGACCTTGTGTGTGCGGTCGGAGTTGAAGGTGCCGTTGTAGGTGTAGTAGGGCGCTACCTCGCCTACAGCCTCAAAGAGCTCCAGGGTGGATTGCTCCTCGGAGAGGTAGTTCATTGTGCCCATATTGAAATAGAGACCTACATAAATGGCGGAGGCGTCAGACAGGTTGAAGGTGTAGCCGGCATCGGCGAGGATGCCGACATTGAACTTGTTGGCAAAGTCGTAGGAGCCTTCCTGGTTCTCGCCAACACTCATAAAATCGTGTGTCAGGTCGGCGTTGAAGGTCTGGTTGACCTCGGCGCAGTAACCAGAGCGAGCGATGTTGCCCTCGGTGTTGTAGTGCGTGTTGAAGATGTAGTCAAACGTAGCACCCACCCCCAGTTGGAAGGCACCGTTGCCGCAGGGGAAACGGAAGAGGAACTGGACGGGGACGGTGGCAAGGATGCCGTGCTGGCGTTCCGTGATATTGTATTGGGTGGTCACATCCCAGTCCGTCAAAGTGGTGCCGGGATAGGTGTCCATATGGCGGGTGTTGGCGAAGTCGTAGGAGGCTTTGCCCTGGAGGCAGGAGGCCTGAATGCCGATGCCGAAGCCAATGTGGCGGTTGAACATCAGCTGGTATTGAGCTTCTACCAGTCCACCGAACGAGGCTCCCAGACTACCGTCGGCAGGAGTATAACGGAAGCTGTGGTAGCCGCCGCCGAGATTTATCTGGAAGTTGTGGATATGCTCGACCGACTGCGCGAAGGAGGTCAGACCAGAAGCAATCACAAGTAAGGTTACGAAAAACTTTTTCATATAAAAAATGATTAGAAGATTTGGAGATTAGAAGGTTTAAAGTGGTTCAAATAGTTCAAGTGGTTCAAGTAGTTCAAATAGTTCAAGTGGTTCACATTTCACTATTGATTATTACCTTAAAACTTTATGACTTTGGTGCTTACGCCATCAACCCAGACTATGAAGCTGCCTTGTGGCAGGTTGCTGAAGTTGGCTTTCAGTTCGAATCCGTCGAAAGTCTTGTTCAGCACTTCGACGCCGTATTCGTTGAAGACGCGGAGGGTGTGGCTGGTTGCCTCAAAGCCGCGGACTACGATGGTGGCGGTGGTGCTGATGATGTTGGGATAGACTGCCACGGATTTCTCGCTTGAGCCGGAGACTGGGGCGGTGAAGGGGCAGGTGCGTGCAGAGCTGTCGGTTCCTGGGTTCACGCAGACGTAGTAGGAGTCTCCTTTCAGGCCGCCAACCTCCTGGTAGTAGCCCTTGGTGGCGCCCACGATAGGCTCGCCGTTGCGATACCATTGGTAGGTGTTGAAGGTGTTGCCGGAATTGTCGATGGTCAGCACATCGCTGAAGACCACGCGGATGTTGTTGTCTGCCAAGTTGACCACGAAGAAGAAGTCAAGGTAGTCGCTTTCGGCGTAGGCTTCAGTGCCGGAGGGCAGGGTTACGATGGTGCGGAATTTCACCTTGGCGGATTTTTCACCGTTGGTGGCGCCAGCAGGTACGAAGAAAGAGATGTTGTTGCCATTGAGGTCGGTCCAGTCGATGTCGGCGAAATCTTCGTCGGCGAAATCAATCTTGTATTGGTCGGCCTGGCCGGCAAGGATAGAGAAGGAGATGTCGCCATATTCGTTCTGGCAGTATCCGTCGGGGGATACCTGGAAGAAGGAGAGGGTGTCTCCGGTCTCAGGATCGATAACCACGGGATCGATGGAGATCTGGGGTACAAAATAGGCGGTCAGGGTAGTGTCTTGGTCGGCAACAATGGTGATTGCTGGTGTGGTCTCGCCGTTGCTCCAGGCCACGAACAAGTTGTCGATGGTGGGAGTTGCTTGGAGTGTTACTGGTGTGCCGTAATCGACAGTAGCGGATCCCGTGACAAATCCCAGTGCGTTGTTGTTGGGTACGCCTGTGATGGTGTGGGTGTCAATCTCGAAGATGGCAGTCAGGTTGGTGTCCTGAACCAAGGAGAACACGAAGGGATTTGCGGTTTCTCCGTTGCTCCAGGCTACGAAGTGGTAGTGAGCGGCAGGGGTGGCGGTCAAAGTGACCTGCGTGCCGTAGTCGTAGTTGCCAGCACCCTCAACCGTACCGAAGGTGGCGTCGTTGGCTGCCAGAACCACAGAATGAGTGTCGATCTCGAAGATGGCAGTCAGGTTGGTGTCCTGAACCAAGGTGAACACGAAGGGATTTGCGGTTTCTCCGTTGCTCCAGGCTACGAAGTGGTAGTGAGCGGCAGGGGTAGCGGTCAAAGTGACCTGCGTGCCGTAGTCGTAAGTGCCGTCACCAGCAACTGTACCGAAGGTGGCATCGTTTGCTGCCAAGACAACGGTGTGGGTGTCAATCTGGAAGATGGCAGTCAGGTTGGTGTCCTGAACCAAGGTGAACACGAAGGGATTTGCGGTTTCGCCGTTGCTCCAGGCTACGAAGTGGTAGTGTGCGGCAGGGGTGGCGGTCAAAGTGACCTGCGTGCCGTAGTCGTAAGTGC
>JAZLLD010000002.1:0-26748 GCA_045597945.1 Bacteroidales bacterium | reverse complement strand
AAATGAAACGTGAATTATCATAAATGTGTATGTTTCATATTTTCAATATTATAGAATAAAATAATTATCGGAAATTTACGTATAATTCACGAAAATTCGCGTTACGCCGTAGGCATAATAATTTATCGCATCAGCACTAATCGGCAACCTCTAATTACTAATGTTTGATTAAAACACAAATAACCACAAATTCACCACGAATTTAATCATATATTATTGTCAAGCAAAGAGTTATTTTTAAAAAATCCATGAGTAATCGATGGTAATTCATGTAAAAAAACAAAAATTTTTAGAGGTCACCTATCAGTTTTCTGCGATTGATAGATCCCACCTTAAAATTGTTTTTCTGGCCGAGCAAACTCGGCCTCTATATCTACTGGACAATCTGTGACAACCTCTAATAGATGATTGCAGAATATAGTATGGGGCGGACGCCAAACATATGGCATCCGCCCCACTGCTTGATTCTTAATAGAATCTTATTTGTGTCTTTTTAGAGGTTGCGCTGATCTATTTGCCGATGGTGATGATGATGCAGCGGTTCTTGGCTCGGCCCTCGGGGGTCTTGTTGGAGGCTATGGGGTGGCTCTCGCCTTTGCCGATGGCGGTGATGCGGGATTCGGCAATGCCTTTGTCTACCAGCATCTTCTTGATGTTGTCGGCACGGCGCTGGGAGAGTGCCTTGTTGGATGCCTCGGAGCCGATATTGTCGGTATGGCCGGAGATGGTGACACGGATTTCGGGATGGGAATCCATGATCTCCTTGAGGTTGTCCCAGGAGTCGGCGTTGAGCTGGCCGAAGATGGGCATATCCTGCGCGGTCTCGAAGTAGGCGGTGTCGGTGAATCCGGCGATGAAGGCTACTTCTTCGCGGGCTTTCTGCTCGGCACGGGCTTTGGCACGGGCTTCGGCCTCGGCTTTCTCGCGAGCTTCAGCCTCGGCTCTGGCACGGGCTTCGGCTTCGGCTTTTTCCTTAGCAAGACGCTCGGCCTCGGCCTTTGCCTTGGCTTCGGCTTCGGCTTTCTCTTGAGCGAGGCGCTCGGCTTCGGCCTTGGCCTTGGCTAATTCGGCTGCATGAACGGCGGCAATGGAGTCGGCCTGTGCCCTAGCACGGGATTCGGCCTCGGCCTTGGTGCGGGCCAGTTCCTCGTCGCGGGCCTGCTGCTCGGCAGCGAGACGGGCGGCGCGGGCGGCCTCGACGGCGGCCAGGGAGTCGGCCTTGGCCTGCTCGGCGGCAGCCAGGGCGGCAGCCTCACGCTCGGCCCAGCCGAAGTCGTGGCCAACACCCAGACGGAGGCCTACTTTGATGCCTACCATGAGGGGCGAGGCTTTCTGAACGCGGTCGGAGGCGAAGGTGCCGGTGTAGTCGTACTGCTGGGTGGCGGCATTGTACTGCAGGAGGGGCGCAGCCTGGTCGGCAGCAAGGTTCACGTTGGCAGGGGAATAGTCGGCATAGAGGCCAAGGTAGAGGCCGCAGGATTTGCGGAGGTTGACGACCATGCCCAGGTCGGCGAGGATGCCTACGTTGACGGGCTTGAGGTCCAGCGTGCCGGTCTGTCCGCCACGGTCGTTGCCGAGGAGGTGGTTGGGCATATCGCTGTAGGTGACATTGGTCTCAGGCATATAGGCCTCGCGCTTGGTGACGCCTTCGGTGACAGCGTACTGGCCACGGAAGGGGAAGTTGAAGCTGGCACCGAGACCCACCTGGAGCGCGTAGCGCACGTTGATGGGGGCGCGGAAGAGGAGCTGCACGGGGACGGTGGCGTTGAAGAAACGCTGACGCTCGCGCCAGTTGTAGAGCCGGGTGCTGACATCGGCACGATAGACGGCACCGGGGAGGAGAATGTTGGTCTCCTGAATCTGATAGTTATACACACTGTTGGTGGCGGAAGAGCTGGCCTGGAGGCCGGCACTGATGCCGAAGTGCTGGTTGAACATGTATTGGTACTGAGCCTCGAAGAGTCCGCCAAAGCCCAGGTTGCGGTTTCCTTGGGCGGGGCTGTAGAGAAGGGTGTGGATACCGCCGCCGAGATTGAACTGGAGGTTGTTGGGGTGTTCCACCATCTGGGCAGAAGCCGAGGCCACTGTGGCCATGAGGACGAGGGATGTTAGTATCTTTTTCATAAGGTGTTACATTTTAATGGTTTTGGCGGTACGACCGTCGACGCTGATGAGATAGGAGCCAGGGGCGAGGGCGCTCATGTCGAGCTGGCACTCATAGCCGGAGAAGGTGGCTGCGAGGACCTGGGTGCCGTGGTTGTCGAAGACCTGCAGATTGTGCTGGCCGTCGTGGAAGCCCTGGAGCTTGACGGTGGCCGAGAGGACCACGGGGCTGGGATAGACATGGACAACGGACACTTTGCTGCTGGGGGTGAATGCCTTGGGGCAGACGTAGCCTTCATCGGCGGTGCCGAGGTTGACGCGGACGCTGTACTGGCCGGTGAGGCCGCCGATTTCCTGATGATAGGGCTTGGTGTCGTTGATTTGCTGGCCGTTGTGATACCACTGATAGGAGCTGAAGCGGTCGACGCGGCCATCAAGGGAGCCGCTGTTGTCGATGCTGACTACATCGTCGAAGACTTGGACGAGGTAGGTGTTGGGGATGTTGACATGGAAGGTGCAAGCGATGGGGGCGGTGGTGCCGTTGGCCTCGTTGCGGAAGGTGATGTAGGCGGTGTAGTCGCCCTCGGGGCAATTGGCGGGAACGCTGAAGAGGACAATGGTGTCCTGCTGGTCGCGGGGAGTCCAGCCGATGTTGCTAAAGCCCTGAGCGACGGCTTCGTCGGAGAAGGTGATGCTGTAGGAGGTAGGTTCGCCCTGAGCCACACGATAGCGGATGCCCACATTGGTGCCCTGGCAGAAGCCCTGGGCAGTGGCGCGGAGGAGCTGGCCGTTGTTTTCGAGGTCGGCGAGCTGGGTGGGGAGGATGATGGCACCTTGGTCGGAGCAGACGGGGGTGCTGTTGTCGTGGGTATAGTTGGCTGCCTGGGGACCGGAAATGAGGAAGCGGCAGCTGATAACTTTATTGTGGCCCACCTCGGGGCTGTCGTAGGCTGCGGAAGCATCGATGGCGACGGTGTCGAAGGGGAGGATATTGCTGGCGCCACCGGGCACGAGGACGATGGCATCGGCGGTGCCGTCGTATTCTTTTACGAGTTGGACTTCAGGAAGATACCAGGAGATTTGGAGCGGCTGGACGCTGGCAATATGGTTGATGGTGTCGGAGATGGTGTAGTTCCCGGCCTGGGGACCGAGAGGGTTGCAGGTGACATCGACGGCCTTAAAGGGGGCAACGTGGCGGGTGCGGAATTGGGCGGAAACGCTGTAGCTGATGGTGTCGCCGTCAAGCACACCGGAGAGGGTGCCGGGATTGGTGACGGCACAGGAGGTGGTGCCATCATAGGTCTTGGTGGCGGCGATAACTACGCCGTCGGCATAGGCCTGACGCGGGAGGATGTTGGCGCTGAGGACCTCGGCGGGAGGCGCTACGAAGTCGGCGACCTGGGAGGTGCCGGTGCAGACGAGGTAGTAGGTGACCTCAACGGGACGGTTTGCGCCAGCGTTGACATCGAGGAAGCGCACCAGGCAGGAGGGGAACACGTTGCCGGAGTCGACAGCGGGCAGGGTGTGAAGGAGGCCGAAGTTCTGGATGGTGCCAGAGGTCATGCGGTCGTAGGGCTTGGAAGCCACCTGGACGCCGGTGATGGAGAGTGAGAGGGGGGTGATGTCGGCCGTGAGGGTATCGTCGACGGGGGGGAGGTAGAGTGCCGCATCGTCGCCGCTGATGGCGTAGGTGACTACAACGGGTTTGTTGGCACCCACATGGCGGTCGAGATAGTGCGCGGTGGCGGTTACGACGACGCTGTGGTTGATGTTGATGTTGGTGAGCTGGCCGACATAGTAGACTCCACAGTTGGTGGTGCCGTCGTAGACCTTGGAGTTGTAGACCAGGGTGCCAGAAACGCCAATGCGGGTTTGAGCCATGGCGGCTCCACCCATTAATCCGAGAAAGCAGGCCATAAGGACGGCTGCTTTCTTGAGTCGGGAAAGAATAGATTTTTGTTTCATGTTCTTTTTATTTTGGTGGTTATTAGAAAAAGGGCGACAGTCTCCCGTCGCCCTTCTTGGTATGTTTTTATTTGACAACCAGACGGCGGACGATGTTCTGTCCGTTGCCGGAGAAGATGACGTTGTAGATGCCGGTGGCCAGGCGGTCGGTGCGGATGCTGAAGTTGATGCTGCCGGCGGTCTGGAGTGCGGCGGTGTGGACGGTGCGACCCATGTTGTCGACGATGGTCACTTTGTAGTTGCCGCCGTTGCCGAGGTTGATGGCGATGGAGGCCTGCTCGCTAGCGGGGTTGGGATAGAACTGGCCGAAGTTGCTCTCAGCAACCTCTTCGATAGCTACGGGGTCGATGGGAGTGGGGTCGGTGCTGTCGTCAAGGGTGGTGCGGTTGGCATCAAAGACGAAAGTGATGTCGGTCATGGGGCGAGGATCGGTGGAGAAGTCGTACTTGACGCTGTCGATAGTCTCCTCTGCACCATTGAGGAAGAAGTTGTAGTAGCCACCCTGGTGAGCGGTCATGGGCTTGGTGATGGTCTTGCCGTTGTTGGAAGTGGCGGAAATGTAGTATTCCACAGAAACAATGCCTATGGTGTCTAACTCGCCAGCATAGTCGGTATAGTCGATGGCGGGGATGACGCCGGAGAACTTATTGCCATTGCCGTTGAGGCTTACAGTCTGCCATTCGCCACCGTTGATGCGATAGGTGCACTCTGCATTGGCAATGCCGCTACGGTTGGTGATGATTGCACTCACGGGTATGTTGCGTCCACTCATATCGTTGGCACTGCCTACGATACTCTTGTGGAGGATACGGATGGGGTTGTCTGCAGGAATCTGCTTGGTGATGCAGTGGATGGCACCGCCAGAGCCGTCAAACTCACGCACGTCAACAGGGTAGATCGTGTAGCCGGGATAAGCAGCCTTGAGAGCCTCGACACGCTCCTGGTCCCAAGCAGCGCTGGGAACGCCGTTGACCACTGCCGAGAAGCAGGGCTGGAGAATGAGGTCGTTGACGAAAGTGTGGTTGCTATAGGTGCGGGTGTACTGCTGGTCGTAGGTGCTCTGGTTGGGGAAGTTGGCGCCGTTGTCGGTGCAGGGGAAAGGAATTTCGCTCTTGTAGTAGGGGCGGTCGAAGATAGAGGTATAGGAGCAGAGGGAGTCGATGTTGCTAGCACCGGTGCGGTAGTCGGTCCAGTTGCTGTAGTTGCTGGGCATGATGGAGAAGACGAAGCCGTTTTCCTCGCACATATCGGCGTAGAGGTCAATGTGGCCGGTGCCGCCGTCATAGCGGTAGGCGGGGAGGATGTGGGTCTCGCGCTGGCCGAGGAGGCTGCGGAGGGCTTCCTTGGTCTGAGCATTGGTGAGGCGGGCCTTGGAGGAATAGTTGATGGTGCTGACGTCGCGACCGTTCCAGGTGAGCTGGCCGTAGCCGTCGCTGTTGTTGCTATAGACAGCGTCGGAGCTAAAGAGAAGACCTGCGCCGTCAACCAGGCAGTTGCCGCCTTCCCACTCAATAGTGTTGATGTAGTTGGGCAGGTGCATCTGGCGGTAGATGAGCGAGGGCAGAGAGTCGTCGAGCGCACGGCCGGGATAGTATTCGAAATCCATCATAGCCACGCTGTCCTGATCGCCATAGTAGAAGCAGATGGGACCGCAGTCGCGATACCAGAAAGAGTTGCCGGGGCCAACGACGAAGCGGATGTTGTCGTGGCGGAGATTCTTGCGCTGCAGGGTGCGGAGCACTTTGAGAGAGTCTTGCGCTTTCTCAACGCGGACCCATGCCTGAGCATGGCCCTGCTGGATGCCGTCCATGAGGTAGAAGAAAGTGTTGCCGAAAGTGGAGCTGGTGTCCATAGTAGCTTTGTAGGGACCCATGATGCCGGTGCTCTGCCAGCCGCGGGTGGCGTTGTACTTATAGTATTCTGCCACACCGGAAACGAGGGGGTCGGCCATGTACATGCCGCTGCCGAGGTTGGTGTCGGGCAGGTAGCTATAGTAGGGCGTAACAACGATTGCCTGCACCTCTTCCCACTCGCCGGGGAACCAGACGCGGTCGTTGGGGAGTGCCTGTGCCTGCTTGGTGGAGGCGGTGGCGGGACCCAGGGGGATGTTGCTCTTGGCAGCCTGGCCCGAGATGTCGCGCTTCTGCTTCATCTGACGCCACTCTTTCATCATCTGGCTGTCGTGGTTTACACTTTGTGCTGCTGCGGAAAAGGCCAAGCCCAGCACAGCAATACTCAGAAGGATTTTTTTCATTTTTAAAGTTGTATTGAGTTTTTTAAAGGTTAGTCCTACTGATTCAGCGAGGGCAGTTGCCGCCAGCCATGAGCTGAGACCGAATCGGTAGGACTTACCTATTTTTGCAGTTTACTGAAGTTAGCGATTATCTTTTCTTCAGGCCTAAGATCTCACGAGCCTCGTCGCTGTTGGCAACTTCGCGACCGAGGAGTTTGGCCATGCGAACCACTTTGTCAACGAGTTCGCCGTTGCTCTTTGCCAGAACGCCGCGCTCGAGGTAGAGGTTGTCCTCAAAACCTACGCGAACATTACCGCCCATGGCGATAGCGGGAGCTGCCAGGGTGAAAGCGTGACGGCCGATACCGGTAGCGGTCCAGGTGCTGCCTGCGGGGATTTTGTTGACAAGCCAGCAGAGGTTGTCGACGGTGGCGGGGGTGCAGCCGGGAACACCGAGGACGAAGTTGAACTGCATGGGATCGCCGGGAACCTGGCCTTTGCGGGCCATGGTGAGGATGGTGTCGAGGTGACCCATCTCAAAGCACTCATATTCAGGCTTGATGCCACGTTCCATCATGCGCTTGCCGAAAGCACGCATAGTGGGCATGGTGTTGTCGAAAATCTCGCCGCCGAAATTGCAGGTACCGCAGTCGAGGGTAGCCATCTCGGGCAGAGGAGTGGTGTCGGTGCTCTGGAGGCGCTCATCGGGAGTCATGCCTACTGCGCCACCGGTTGAGGGGATGAGGATTACGTTGGGGCACACTTTGTAGATGGCCTCTTCGCACTCCTGGAAACGGTCGCGGCTCTGGGTGGGAGTACCGTCATCTTCGCGCACATGGAGGTGAACGATGGCAGCGCCAGCGTCGACGGCAGATTTTGCCTCGCGAACAATTTCTTCAACAGTGTAAGGAACGGCAGGATTCTGCTCTTTGGTTACTTCTGCGCCACAGATTGCGGCGGTGATAATAAGTTTGTCCATAGTCTATATATAGTTAAATTATTATTTCTTTTATAATTAAATAAGTATTGGTCGCAATAAAATAATTGCAACGAAAATGCAAAGATACAAAAAAAATGTGTATCTTTGCAAAAAAATATTCAATATGCTCATTCTCGGAATTGACCCTGGAACTCAAATTCTCGGCTATAGTCTGCTGGACACCGACGGCCCGAAGCCACGGCTGGTGGTGATGGATGTGCTTTATCTGAAGAAGATTGCCGACTTCCACCTCCGCCTGCGCAAAATCTACGACACCACACAGCGCATCATCGACTCCTACCACCCCGACCATCTGGCCATCGAAGCCCCCTTTGTGGGCAAGAATATCCAGTCGATGCTCAAACTGGGTAAGGCACAAGGTGTTGCAATCGGTGCCGCACTAGGGCGCGACCTCAGCTACACCGAGTATGAGCCGGCCGCCATCAAGCAGCGCGTCACGGGCAACGGTGTAGCAGCTAAAGAACAGGTAGCCATGATGTTGCAGAGCATCTTCGGCTTTCAGAACATGCCGCAATATTTCGACGCTTCCGATGCCCTGGCCGTGGCCTATACCTGCTATCTGGAGCAGTCCGACCCCCTCGGCGACATCCGCCAGCAGCTCAAGCCCAAGCGCTCCGCCAAGAGCAAAAAACAGCAGTGGGGCGACTTCGTCAGCCAGAACCCCGACCTCATCGCCAAATAGCCTCTCCCCTGCCCTGCAGACCAGGGCTTGAAGGCCGCTTGAGCCAAATCCGAGCGACTCCGCTCTTCCTTCGCTCTTCCTTCGCTGTGCCTTCGCTCTACCTTCGCTCCGTGAAACAACCTCCGGGCGGTGTTTCACGGGGTGATGAACACTCTTTGTAGGCAGCCCCGCCAGTAGTGTCGCTCCTCACTCTCTCAAACCACATGCCGCCACACTTCCCCGCACCGATTTATCACAAAAAAATAAATATATCAAATAAATTGCGTATCTTTGCAACTTTAATTGTCAGGTATTCGGCAGCTAATGTGGCCGGCTGAGGAATGCCGAACTACAAATAAACTAATATGTTAAGGCCGCGATAGAAATTTTGTAATGGCAGAACAAAAATCATTCTCCTCAAGCTTAGGCGCCATTATGGCAGCCGTAGGCTCG
Source organism: Bacteroidales bacterium (assembly GCA_045597945.1). GTDB lineage: Bacteria > Bacteroidota > Bacteroidia > Bacteroidales > P3 > Colimorpha. The sequence goes on along the minus strand of JAZLLD010000002.1, from coordinate 18,333 downwards.
GCCGTGGGGCTGGGCAACATCTGGCGTTTCCCCTATATTTGTGGCAAATATGGTGGCGGTGCATTCATCCTGGTCTATCTTTGCTTCGTGTTCCTGCTCGGCTCGGTGCTGATGATGTCGGAACTAGTCATTGGCCGCCGCTCGCAGCACACCCCTATCAAGGCTTTCCATTTCTTTGCCCCCCAGCATAAAGCCTGGGGCATTGTCGGCCTCATGGGCCTGATAACCAGCTTCTTTATCCTTTCGCAGTATCTGGTTCTCTCTGGCTGGACCACCAACTATATCTGGGATTCACTCACCGGCACGCTGGCCTCCATGGGCACCGATGCCGGCGCTATCTCCGACCATTTCACCCAGTTCTCCACCTCTGCCGGCCGCCCGGTAGTGTTCCTCACCATCTTCTCGGTGCTGGGGCTCTGCATCATCCTGGGCGGTGTGCAGAAAGGCATCGAGGCCGTGAGCAAAATCCTCATGCCCGTGCTAGTGCTGCTGGTGCTGGTGCTCTGCGTGCGCAGCCTCACCCTGCCCGGTGCCATGGAGGGTGTCAAATATCTGTTCAAGCCTGATTTCTCGCTCCTTACCGGCGAAGGCATCCTGGCCGCCCTCGGCCAGGCGCTCTTCTCCCTGTCGGTAGGCATGGGCGTGATGATAGTATATGGTTCTTACATCCCCACCAACGACCGCCTCTTCAAGACTGCCATGTGGATCACCGCCAGCGATACCCTCATCGCCATCCTGGCCGGTGTGGCCATCTTCCCGGCTGTCTTCAGCTGCGGCTTCGACCCTGCCGGCGGCCCCGGCCTGGTCTACTGCGTGCTGCCTAACGTATTCAACACCATGGGCACTGCGGGCGTCATCTTCTCCTCCATCTTCTTTGTGCTGCTCATGGTGGCCGCCCTCACCAGCGCCATCTCGCTGCTGGAGGCCCTCACCGCCACCATCCAGGCCCACACCGGCATGAAGCGCTCTCTGGGTGCCATCATTTTCTTTGCCATCACCACGGCTTTCGGCATCCTCTTCTCGCTCTCGGTAGGCCCGCTGTCGCATATCAAAGTGCTGGGCAACACACTTTTCGACTTTGTCGACAAGCTCAACAGCATCTATCTTCCTCCCCTGTCGGCCCTCGGCACCATCATCTTCTTTGGCTGGTTCATGAAAGAGGACGACATCCGGGACGAGCTCTCCAACCACGGCACCGTGGCCATCGGCTACTACCGCCTCTTCCTCTTCCTGGCACGCTATGTGGCACCCATCGCCCTTGTCATCGTGCTGGTTAGTGGCATTTTAGGATAAACAATTGCTACCGTTATGTTTGGACGTCACACCACATCATCGTTTGTCTCTCGGCTCATGCTGCTGGCCGTGGCCTTAGTCATGGTCTCTTGCACCCCCAAGCCCCGGCTCTACGACCCCGCCCAGGTGAATTTCGAGGCATCGTTCAACCCCATTCTGGAAAACCAGCTCTACCCCTCGCTGGTGATGGGGGTGGCCAGCCTCAGCGACCAGTCGGCCTTCTTTTCCGACACCAACGCCCTCTTTTCGGTCTCGGTCACTGCCCCGGTCTCCAACGCCGTGCTACGCATCACCATCGATTCGTCCAACCTTAACTATGTGACAATCATACAGGAAGTGCTGCCAATCAAAGGCATGCGCTACACCTTCTATCCTGCCGTCAAGTGGAAATATTCCAACCTCTACTATACCCGCCAACAAGGCAGTCTCGACCTCACCTTCACTTGCTTTATCAACGATGAAGAGGTGGATGTCAAGAACTTGCGGGTCAACTACCGGTCGGCCAACGAATGCCCCCTGAGTATCCGCGACAAGTCTGGCCACAACCACGACTTCCGTTGGCTTTTTGCCGGCTATGTCAATGAGGACCATCCATTTACCGACTCCATCATTTCGGTCATCACCACCCAGGGCGTGGTGTCCACCATCACGGGCTACCAGAAAGGTGCCGCATCGGTCGACGCACAAGTCGAGGCCATCTGGTACTATGCCCTGGAGCGTGGCATCACCTACGCCTCCATCTCCTGCACCTCCACCCCCACCAAGCGCACCAATGTGCAGCGCATCCGCTTCTTCGACGAGGTCTACAATTCTCGCCAGGCCAACTGCATAGATGCCTGCGTGTTCTTTGCCTCCATCATGCGAAAGATCGGACTAAAACCAGTGATTCTGGTGGAGCCCTGCCATGCCTATCTAGGTTATTATACCGACACTAGACGCAAGAATGTCAAGCTGTTGGAGACCACCATGACCTCCTGGGTCAATTTCCCACAGCTCACCAAGAACTATGATGAGACTATGGCCTCCAACCCCTCGGCCACCGGCCAGGACCGCATCTCTCCAGCCATGAACAAGAAGTATGTCAAGTACTTGACCGATGCCGAGAAGAAGAAGTGGGAGGCAGGCACCATGACTTTCGATGAGTTCAAACACGCCGTCTCGCACTCCATCTTCCTCAAGGCACAGGAGCACAACGTGTCAAACTACACCAACAACAAACCCCTCTTCGACAAGGCCGACAACCTGCAATACCAGTTGCTAGACATCGAACTCCTGCGCAAGGTTGTCCAGCCTATAAATGGAGATTAATACATTATAATATATGAAAAGAAAAAACATCCTTGCCACCATGGCACTTTCAATCTTCGCACTCTTTGGCTGCCACGGCAACCAGCCCGAGGCTGAAGTTGCCGACACCGTAGCCACCGACATCAACCAATTCTGCCCCGAAGACTACGACCACATCTATGCCTTCCAGGATAAGGAGCAGATGCTGCCCGCCGAGCTTTTCCAGGGCACCGACGACAGCCTACTGAACCAGATCCTGCCCCAGGGCATGGCCGAAGGGTCCTTCAACGTGTTCCTCCTCTGCGGCCAGGGTCGTAACATCCTCTTTGACGCAGGCATGGGCGAGGGCAATGGCGGCCGACTGCTGCAGCTGCTCGACTCTGTGGGAGTCAGCCCCGAGGCTATCACCGACATCTGCATCACCCATCTCCATTTCGACCACATCGGCGGACTCTTGACTGCCGACATGGCACCCGCCTTCCCCAAGGCCACTATCCATGTCTCCGATGTGGAATATGAAGCCTGGACCACCGGCTGTTTCCACAGCGACCCCGGCCTCTTCCCCATGGTTGCCCTGGCCTACGAAGGTCGCATCGCCACCCACAACCTGGCCGAGGACTCCGCCTTCCTGCCCGGCATCAAAGCCGTCCTCTGCCCCGGCCACACTCCCGGCCACACTATCTACTGGCTGGGTGAGAACCTCGTGATTGCCGGCGATATCATGCACGCCGTAGCCCTCCAGCGCGACCACCCCGAGTTCTGCGCTCGCTTCGATTTCGACCACGCGCAGTCTGTTGCCGCCCGCAAAAATCTGCTCCAGCCCAACGGCTCGCATCCTTTTGCCGTGGCCGGCATGCACTTCCCTGCCCCCCATTTCTATGTAGTAAAATAACACAAAAGATATCATTATGGAAACAAAAGAACAAGTTCTCGCCACCATGCGCCAAGCTGGCGAACCCCTTAATGCCGGCAAGATTGCCGAACTCAGCGGCCTAGACCGCAAAGATGTTGACAAGGCAATGAAGGCCCTAAAAGACGAAGGTGCCATCGTGTCGCCCAAGCGCTGCTACTGGCAGCCAGCCGAATAAGACCTGCGTCGGCAAAAAATAACGGGTGTCCGCCAAGGCGGACACCCGTTTTTCTCTCATGATAGGGGATTACCCCTAACAAGCCATTTCGACTTATTTAACCATGCTCAGGAATTCCTTAGAAGGTTTGAACTTAGGAATGTTGTGAGCGGGGATGTCGACTGCGGTGTTCTTGGTGATGTTGCGGCCAGTCTTAGCAGCACGGTGTTTGATTTCGAAAGTACCGAAACCACGGAGATAAACCTGGTTACCTTCGCTCATGGTTTCCTTGATGGTGTTCATCAGTTCTTCAACGGTAGCCTGAACAGCCACTTTTTCAATACCGGTCTTCTTAGAGATGCGTGCAACGATTTCTGCTTTAGTCATAATTGTATTGTTATTAATTTGTTATCAAAAATTAGAATGCAAAGATACATAATATTATTGAAATGACAAAAAAAAACTTTCGTCATTTTTACATATACATTGATACACAATACATTACATGTTGATATTTTGTTCATTTCTTCTCAAAAACCACTGTTTTTTTTCGTTGTTTCTCGGTTTATTAGGTTGAATTTCATGGATTTGTTGCCGTGCCAACGAACAAGTTCGGCTACTTTTTTGCGCAGATCAGTGCCCGCCAGGTTGGCCATCGGATGCGTAATTCACTGCCATGCGACGGGTTATGCCGTCGACACAGCGCAGACCGTAGCCCTCCGCCGCCAAAGAATGGCCACCGCTGGAAGGGAAATACTGAATGTAATGATTTTTTAACAAAATATTTGTCTAATATGTGCGAAACATTTTTTATCTTTGCAGCGGAAATAACAAACGTTTATTCTCCGGAAAGAATGTTCTGCGATATGACACACACCTGTTTACGCATATTAGCAGAATCGGCTTCGCTCTTTCCACAACAACAAAAAAATTGCCCTGAGCCGGGGAAACCTTAAAATACTATATAAAATGTATAGATTCACTTTACCCAGAGACCTTTATCACGGAAAAGGCGCTATTGATGCTCTCAAGACCTTCAAAGGCAAACGCGCAATGGTTTGCGTTGGCGGCGGTTCTATGAAGAAATTCGGATTCCTCGACCGCATCTGCAACAACCTCAAAGAGGCCGGCATGGAAGTCCAGCTCTTCGAAGGCATCGAACCCGACCCCAGCGTTGAGACCGTTATGAAGGGTGCCGAGGCTATGCTCGCATTCCAACCCGACTGGATTGTTGCCGTTGGCGGTGGCTCTCCCATCGACGCAGCCAAGGCCATGTGGATCAAATATGAATACCCCGAGACCACCTTCGAGCAGATGTGTGTCGTCTTCGGCATTCCTGAGCTCCGCAACAAAGCTCATTTCTGCGCTATCAGCTCCACCTCCGGCACCGCTACCGAGGTGACCGCTTTCTCCATCATCACCGACTACCAGAAGGGTATCAAATACCCCATCGCCGACTTCCAGATCACTCCCGATGTGGCTATCGTCGACCCCGACCTCGCTGAGACCATGCCCCAGAAACTTGTGGCTCACACCGGTATGGATGCCATCACCCACGCCATCGAGGCCTACGTTTCCACCGCCCACACCGACTACACCGATCCTCTGGCTCTCCATGCTGTTAAGATGATCCAGCGCGACCTCGTCAAGTCCTACAATGGCGATATGGAATGCCGCGCTTCCATGCACAACGCACAGTGCCTTGCCGGTATGGCCTTCTCCAACGCCCTCCTCGGCATCGTCCACTCCATGGCACACAAGACCGGCGCTGCTTTCGCCGACTTTGGCGCACACATCATCCACGGCGCCGCCAACGCCATGTACCTGCCCAAGGTTATCGCTTACAATGCTAAGAACCCCGAGGCTCTCAAGCGCTACGGCGAGATTGCCGACTTCATGAAGCTGGGCGGCAGCTCCGACGAGGAGAAGGTGAAACTGCTCATCGCTTACCTGCGCAAGATGAACGACGACCTCCGTATCCCCCACTGCATCAAGGAATACGGCGCCGACAGCTACCCCTGCGCTCAGGGCTTCGTACCCGAGAATGTCTTCCTGGAGCGTCTCCCCGAGATTGCCAAGAACGCCATCCTCGACGCTTGCACCGGCTCCAATCCCCGCCAGCCCAACCAGGAGGAGATGGAACGCCTGCTCAAATGCTGCTACTACGACACCGAAGTCGATTTCTAATCCCCTTCACAGTCATAAACCAGAGAGGCTGGGCGACACTGTCGCCCAGCCTCTTGTCTAATCTGCAGTCTACGAAAGCAGCCAATCAACAGCCGACCGTATGTGTATCGTCCTGCCGCCCACCACCACATCATCCGGCTCGGCAAAGGCAATAAGCAGTAAATTGTCGCAACCCAGTGTTTTTGATGCCGAAATGAGCGCCGAGGTCTCTCTCTTAAATGTTTTGTGGGCGCTTATGTCATAGGCCACCTGGATTAGCATCTCGGCCTTATTCTTATTGCACACCACAAAATCCACCTCCTTGTCCGCCGCCCCTGATCGGTAATAGTAAACATCAAGAAATTCGCTCGCATATCGGCGCACCAGCTCCAGATACACAACATTCTCCAGCCGCCAACCAATGTTTTCTGCCGCCATGGCATTCTCTCGGTTGTTCTGCCGCACGGGGTCAACGATATAGGATTTGCACCCCATTAGCCTAATCTTGCTTTTAAAAGAGTGCTTTGCAGCCAATTGTACCAGAAAAGCCTGCTGCAAATGTGCCACATACCGTTGTATCGTCTTGTCGGAAAGCCCAAACTGCTTAGACATCTCATCATAGTTGATTTCCATGCACGAGTTATTTATCAAATGGTTGGCAATCAGCCTCAGCGCCTCCGCATTGCGAATACCAAAACGTTTCTGGATGTCTTTTTGCAATATTGCTGCCAGCAGGCTCTCAACATAGCCTCGCTTGTTGCGAAGATTCTGCATTTCTGGGAAACCGCCGTTGTTGATATAATCCATAAATGCGATTTTCCTTCCGGCGATAGCCTTGGTGGTGATGCTCTGCGTGAAATCATTGCTAAACTCCGATAATTTAGCATTTTTCAGCTTCCGAATTCCGATAATTCAACAATTTTTGGCTTCTGAATTCCGACAATTTGACACTATACACCATGATTATCCGCGGCTAAGACACTTTGATTATATGCCATTGTGTTGACAGATAAGGGATAACAGTCATCTTTGTCTCCTTTTTAATCCTTCAGCCACTCAACAACTAAGCGCCCCAAACCCCTAGTAACTCCGCCACTTATACTATAGTTATCCTATATTTATACCTTAGTTATACTATTATAAAAGGGATAAATATAGGATATATATAGAATAAATATAGGATAAGGAACGGGCTTACGACGGGCTTAGGGCTGGGGTGGAGGGCACGGAGGGTGAGTTTTTTAGAGGAGGTGGGGCTGGAGAAGAGTATGTGGGGAGAAAAGAAGAGGGCGTCCCTGCGGTGGGACGCCCTCTGTATTAGGCTATATCAGAGGTTGGAGGATTATTTCCAACGCTTGGTATCGATACCTTTGCTACTTGGGGTAGTGTTGGTGGTGGGTTTGTAAATCAGACGCACAGCTGCTGCGGAACCGTTGTCGACAGCGATATGGTCACTACCATTAGATTGAAGAATGCAGGGGGCTTCTGCGGGGTCGAGATAGAGGATGTAGGATGATCCTGTTCCACATTGTGTGGAAGTTCTATAGTAACCATGGCCGGTTGCGTTGTCTGTGCCAGTGCCACCGGTGTGCCAAGTGCTACCATAGCAGGGCAGGAATACAGCACCTACCGACTCCCAGATCTTGAATTCTGAAGAGGTAAGTGTAGGTATGTTTCCGCAAGTGTAACTGCTGCCTGTATGGGTATTAAGCCAAGCATCGTTGGGGTCACGCTGACTGCGTTTTTTATTAGATTCATAATAAGTATAAACCTGACCCCAGTTGAGTTCGGTCCTGTTGTTCACAGCACTAGCGATGACAGCTTTTACATCATGGCTGGGAATGAACATCAGGCCGCCGATGGTGACATCGTGAGCATTAGCGCCAGTGCCGCCCTGGATGGTGTCTTTATACCGATAGGTAATTTTAACGTATGCCCAGCGCTGAGTGGACCCAGTGCTGGAGTGGTCGGTCACGGCATCAGTGTTTTCATTGCCGAATCCACCGATGGCCTTTTTCCATTCTGAAGCAGTGGGGCACCACCATTTAGAGGCTTCGGTTGCATTGCCATGCTCGATGAGATAACCATAGGCATGGGGACTCATAGCATTGTGAACACTCTGGCTATTGTTGTTCAGCTGGCCAGGGTCGATGCTGGAATTGGTCATTTCATTACCAATCCAAATGATGACGCCAGTTTTCTTGATGAGGGTGCCTGTTGTTCCATTTTCTGTTTCTTGCATTGAAATAAAGCGGGTGGTATCCCACTGGTTCTGCTCAAGCAGATAATGGGTGCTAGTGGATATGTGGCAATCAGCCCAGTTGGCTTCCTTATAAGCGCAAAGGTTGCCATTGCCGAAATAGAAACCATCGTAGGGGTCGGGAATGATGGGCTTGGAATTCATTTCGATGTCGTAATAGTGGCTGGCCAGGAAACCATAAGAGCCGTTCATTTCTTTCACGAAGGCACTGCCCACGCTGATTCTCAATTTGTGGTTGCCAGCGGGCAGGGGGATGCTGACGAGGTCGTTCTGGGTGGCCTTTCTCACGGTCAGAGTGTAGCCGTGCTCTGCGTTCATGTCGCAGGTGGTGGACCAGTTGGTACCATCGTAGTTGGTGGTGTAGGTGCCATAGAGGGGGCCGTTGTGCTCGGTATCAATCTCCTCAACAGTGATGACGCAGGCGGTCTTGCCCACGTTCACGTCGAGCAGCATGCAGAGGTTCTGGAAGTTGATGCTGACGCTTTGGTCGTTGCCAGTAGCCACGGCTGCCATGGGAGCCTGCAGCTCGCTGGTAGCAATGGTGATGGTGCTGGGCATGGTGTAGTTGTAGGAGGCTGTGGCGTTGCTGAGCACCTGGCTGTTCAGCGTAGCGTTGCCGCCATAGAATGCGTAGTACTTGCCGCCATCGTAGGACTGGATGGTGTTCTCGCTGACAATATGGGTGACATTGCCGGTAGTGGTGACGATGAGGTCGGTACCGTTGATGTTCACCACATCGCCGCTCTTCCAGAGGGTGGAGTGGCTGGCACCGATGGTGGTCTTGGCACCTGCGGGTTGCTGAACACTGAGGATGAAACGCTGACCCTCTTCTTTCTTACATGCAGTCATCAGGGCTGCGGAGGCCATCAATGCGATGGCCATGATACGGATTGTCTTCTTCATGGTTCGCCTTGATTTTAGTTGTTGCCGAAAAAATTGGAAGAGTGCCAGTTGGCATCTTGCTCGTAATTCTGAGTGTTCACTTCCATTTGCGGGAAGACATCTCCTTGAGGTTCGGACTGCCGAAATCCTGCTTCAACCTTGAATTCCACATGCTTCACTACGGGAGCAACATAGATTTTCTTTTCCATTTCTTTAAACTTTACTGTTAATATTTTAAATCCAATATTTATTATATACTGTATATTATTATATATGACCGATTTAACTGAATTAAACCCATCATACATCGAAATGCAAATATACTAAAAATTTTTAATATAACATTTTTATATAGAAAAAAAACTTTTCAACAGCATTATAGCGAGTTAACTGAAATCTGCCACAATGGCTTGTATTGAAAAGAAAAAAGGAACCCCGAAGAGTTCCTTTTTTGAATATTTTGGCTGGCTTGGCGACTATTCGAGGTCGCGACCGCAGCATTTTTTGTATTTCTTGCCGCTGCCACAGGGACAGGGGTCGTTGGGGCCAACTTTCTTCTCTACGCGCACGGGCTGAGTCTTGGGGCGCTCACCGGTCTGCTGGCGGGCGGCCTGGTCCATGGCACGCTGGGTGTCGGTGGCAGTGGAGCTCTCGCGGCTTTCGCGCACGCCGCGGTTGTCGGTGCGCTGCTGGCGGGCTTCGTGCATATCGTTATCTTCGCGCACGGGCAGGCTGGCACGGATGAGGAAGGAGCTGATCTCGCGGTTGATTTCGAGGAGCATCTTCTCAAAGAGGTTGAAACTCTCGAACTTGTAGATTACGAGAGGATCTTTCTGCTCATAGGAGGCGTTCTGGACAGAGGTCTTGAGGTCGTCGAGCTCGCGCAGATGGTCTTTCCAGAGGTCGTCGATGATGGCCAGGGTGATGCCCTTTTCGATAGAGAGCTGAACCTCACGGCCTTTGTTGTCGTAGGATTTCTGGACAGGGGTGACCACGTTGAGGGTTTTCTTGCCATCGGTGATGGGGAAGGCCACGTTGATGTAGCGTGTGTTGTCGTGGATGCGCTGGATGAAGGGGTAGGCCAGGTCGCAGATGTGCTGCATGCGCTCTTTGTAGACAGCGTAGACGGCATCGTACATTTTCTGGACGGCTTCATCGTGGCGGAGGTTGAAGAATTCTTTCTCGGTGAAGGGGGCTTCGAGGGCGAAGACGCGGATCATCTGCATCTTGAATTCTTCAAAATCGCGCGCCTGCTTGGCATCTTCATAGATGACATTACAGGTGTCGTAGAACATATTGGAGATGTCGATGGCCAGGCGGTCGCCATAGAGTGCGTTGCGGCGTTTGTTGTAGACGACAGTGCGCTGATTGTTCATGACATCGTCGTACTCCAAGAGGCGCTTACGCATGCCGAAGTTGTTCTCTTCGACTTTCTTCTGTGCCTTCTCGATCTGCTTGGTAATCATGGAGTGCTGGATGACTTCGCCTTCCTGGAGGCCCATGCGGTCCATGATGGCGGCAATGCGCTCGGAACCGAAGATACGCATGAGGTCGTCTTCCAGAGAGACAAAGAAGAGAGAGCTACCGGGGTCGCCCTGGCGGCCGGCACGACCACGGAGCTGGCGGTCGACTCGGCGGGATTCGTGACGCGCGGTGCCGAGGGAGGCAAGGCCGCCTGGATCTTTGACGTTGCCCTTGAGTTTGATATCGGTACCACGGCCAGCCATGTTGGTGGCGATGGTGACGTGGCCAGGTTCGCCGGCATGAGCCACGACCTCAGCTTCTTTCTGGTGGAGTTTGGCGTTGAGGACGCTGTGCTCGATGCGACGCATTTTGAGCATCTTACTGAGGAGCTCGGAGGTCTCGACATTGGTGGTGCCGACAAGTACGGGGCGACCCTCGCCGATGAGGCGCTCGACCTCGTTGATGACAGCGGTGTACTTCTCGCGCTTGGTCTTGTAGATCATGTCGTCCATATCGTTACGCGCGATGGGACGGTTGGTTGGGATGACCACGACATCAAGTTTGTAGATATCCCAGAGCTCGCCAGCCTCGGTCTCGGCGGTACCAGTCATACCGGCGAGTTTCTTGTACATGCGGAAGTAGTTCTGCAGGGTGATGGTGGCGTAGGTCTGGGTGGCAGCCTCAATCTTGGCATTCTCCTTAGCCTCGACAGCCTGGTGGAGGCCATCGCTCCAACGGCGGCCTTCCATGATACGGCCGGTCTGCTCATCAACGATTTTCACCTGGTGGTTCTCATCAACAATATAGTCGATATCTTTCTCAAAGAGAGTGTAGGCCTTAAGCAGCTGGTCGACAGTGTGGACGCGGTCGGACTGGACAGCATAGTCGCTGAAAATCTTGTCTTTGCGGGCTGTCTTTTCCTCGGGGGTGAGGTTCTCGTGCTCGAGGTCGGCAATGAGGGCGCCGATATCGGGGAGCTGATAGAAGTTGCGGTCCTCGCCAAGGTCTTCAAGGAAGGAGATACCCTTCTCGGTGAGTTCCACCTGGCGGTTCTTCTCATCAATGACAAAATAGAGGTCGTCATCAATGATGTGCATATATTTGTTCTGCTCCTGCATGTAGAAGTTCTCGGTGCGCTGCAGGATGGTTTTGACGCCGGTCTCGGAAAGGTATTTGATGAGGGCCTTGTTCTTGGGCAGACCACGGTAGGCACGGAGGAGGAGTTTGGCGGGTTCTTCCTCTGGCTTGGCATCGGGGTGCTGGGCAAGGCCTGCCTTGGCGTCGGCCAGAACCTTGGTAATCATAACGCGCTGGGCGTTGTAGAGTTTTTCGATAACGGGTTTGAAGCGGTCGAACTCCTGGTCCTCATCGCCTTTGCCGGTGGGACCGCTGATAATGAGAGGAGTACGAGCATCATCGATAAGCACGGAGTCGACCTCATCGACGATAGCGTAGTTGTGACCGCGCTGAACAAGTTCCTCGGGGTTGCGGCTCATGTTGTCGCGGAGGTAGTCGAAACCGAATTCGTTGTTGGTACCAAAGGTAATGTCGGCACGGTAAGCAGCCTTACGCTCTTCGGAGTGGGGCTCGTGCTTGTCGATACAGTCAACGCTAAGTCCATGGAATTCATAGAGCATACCCATCCACTCGGAGTCGCGCTTGGCGAGGTAGTCGTTGACGGTGACAACATGGACGCCCTTGCCGGGGAGTGCGTTGAGGTAGACTGGCAGTGTGGCGACGAGGGTCTTACCCTCACCGGTGGCCATCTCGGCGATTTTGCCACTGTGGAGGACAGAGCCGCCGATGAGCTGCACATCGTAATGGACCATATCCCACTTGATTTCATTGCCACCAGCGGACCAGGTGTTGTTGTAGACTGCCTGGTCGCCTACAATGTTGACGCTGGGGCGCTTGACTGCGAGCTGGCGGTCGAAATCGTTGGCGGTAACTATCACCTGGTCGTTCTCGGCGAAACGGCGGGCGGTTTCCTTAACTACGCTGAAAGCTTCGGGAAGAATGTCGTTGAGGACTTTCTGGGTCTTGTCGTAGGAGTCTTTCTCAAGTTTGTCGATGCGCTTGTAGATGGACTCTTTCTCGGCCACAGGCATGTCGTACTCCTCTTCAATACGGAGACGGAGGGTGGTGAGCTCGGACTCTTCAGCCTCGACTTCTTTGTTGATACGTTCTTTGAATTCTATGGTTTTGGCACGCAACTGATCGTTGGTGAGCTTCTGAATCTCGGGGTAGACCTTGAGGGTGGCGTCGAGCAGAGGCTTTACCTCTTTGAGGTCGCGGTCGGACTTGGTGCCAAAGAGTTTGGACAGAAAATTTGCCATTTGTTGTTTATATTTTTTATTATTATTAATCTAATACACAAACTGTTTGCTTCAACAATGCAACAGTATACAAGAATGCAAATATACGAAAAAAAATCAATTAGTTGCATTTCCCGCAATAAATGTGCAATTTTTTTCCTATCAACTTCCGTGCCAGCGTATCGTTGACAACAATTCTGACTTCAACGTCAACTGAGGAGGAAACCGACTTGCACTATTCGCCAACTGCCATTACTTGCCAGAAAGCAAAGCATTCCACGGCTTGCCTCAATCACTTATATTTCACCTCGTAGCGTTCGCCGTCGGCGGCTATCTGTGTGTTGGGAAAGATGGCCTGGGCTTCCTGGAGGAGGACCTCGGGCTCTTTGTAGCGGGCGCTGATATGGGTGAGGAGCAGTTGTTGGGCTCCGGCTTTCTGTGCCAAAGTGGCCGCCTGGGCGGCGGTACAGTGGAGCTTCTCCGCAGCCACGGAGGCGAAAGCCTGCGAGAAAGTGCTCTCAAGGCAGAGGAGGTTGACCCCCTGGATGTAGGGCAGGAAAGACTCGGTGTAGCCAGTGTCGGTGCAATAGGCGTAGCTGCGGGCGGGATTCTGTCCACGGGGCTTTTCTTCAATCAGATAGCCGTAGGTGGGCACGGAATGCAGCAACGGGAAGGCATAGATGCGGCAGCGGTTGTTTTCAAAGATGAGTTGCGAGCCCTGCTCGTGGGTGAGCTCGTGGTAGCGGATTTCGAACTCCAGATGACTGCCAGAGACTTGGAAGATAGACTGCATGATACCAGCGATACCGGCAGGGGCAAAGATATCGATAGGATCCTTGCGCCCGCAGAGATGCATGCTGCTCACGAGGCCGGGGAGGCCGAAGAAATGGTCGCCGTGGAGATGGGTGATGAGGATGGTGGCCAGGGCCTGAAGTTTTTGGTGGTAGACACGCACCTGGGTCTGGGAGTTCTCGCCACAGTCCAGCATGATGCGGAAACCATTGAGATTGACTACCTGGCCGCTACAATGGCGGGCCACGGTTGGGAGCGCAGCCCCGGAGCCGAGTACGGTGGTGTAGAAATTCATGCTTGGCAGTATTGGCGTTGACGGTTTATCGGCCTAACACAGATTGAGCCTGGTAGTAGATTATAGCACCGGTGTTGGGGTCGAAGAGGGCCTTGAAATGCTTGTGAGGCAGGCTGATAATGGGGCCATATTGAGCCACGGGAAGGGTGACCTGGTAGTCGAAAAGCTCGCAGCTGAGGTTCATCTGGGCCTGGGATGGGAGGCGGTATTGGAAGTCGTTGGAATGGAATAACGATTTCTTTTTGTTGCCATTAAAACGGCGCACACCATGGAGCGACTGGTCGGGGCGCAGGGTGCAGACCACCGGGAGGGCGTCGAAATCGTCGGCCTCGCAGATGCCTTCGGCACGGCTGAAATAGAAGAGCACAGTCTGCTGGGTGGTATCGTTGGTGCTGGTGGCGGGCTGGGGTTTGAAGAAGAAATGCACAGTCTCGACCACCGGTTTGCCAATAAACTGCTCCATGAGCTGGGCCTCCTTCTCCTCTAACTGTCGCAGAACCTGGGCTTTGCCTTCGGCAGTATAGCGGTCGGAAACGGTGACGTCGGCGCGGGTGTCCTCAATCTCGGCAATCTCGGAAGCGGCGGCCTGGGCGCGCTGGCGGAGCGACCGCGGAGCTTTCTTAGTACTAGTGCCGGTAGGCTTGCCGGGGCGGTCGCCCTTGACATAGAAAGTGTCGGTGCGGTCATAGAGATTATAGGTGGGCAACATCTTGTCGGCAGTGGCATTGTGCAGCACCAGCTTAGCCTCGGAAGCCTCCACCTGGTTGACCTGCATGGCAGGCCCCAGCTCGGCGGCGGCCTCCTGCGGGGTCATGCCCACGGAGCGCAGCAGGTGGCGGTTGTCGACCTGCACAGAGATGCCCCTGGGGGTGACATAATAATAATTGTCGGGGTCGGCCACAACGCTAAAGGAAGTCTGGATGTCCTTGATACGGTAGGGTTTTTCCACATCGAAGTTGTCAAGCGCCAGCATCTCGGAGGCAAAATCGCTGAAGACAGCCTCAGAGAGATCGTAGTACTGATAGGTCACATCCACGCATATCTCAGTGGTAGGCAGTGCGTAATAGAGGCCGCCGCCGCTGAGTTTGGCGGAATTGGAGGTGAGGTGAGTAACATTGTAGCAACTGGCCATCAGGAGGGCAGCCAACACGGGAAAGATGTATTTTTTTATCATGTTCATTATCTTAATAAAAAAGGAATAACGAAAAATGCAGGATTATAGTATTTGTGTCAAGCGATTTTTTGTTGAATTGCCGAATTGCGCACAAAATCCAGCGCACAAAAAAAGCCTCGACCATTGTCGAAGCTTTGTCTTGTAGCGGGAATCAGACTTGAACTGATGACCTCCGGGTTATGAATCCAGCGCTCTAACCAGCTGAGCTATCCCGCCAAAATCTTTGCTTTATCTCTCGAAAGCGGGTGCAAAATTACAACTTTTTTTTGAATTGACAAAATTTTTTTGAATATTTTTTTTGTACATACTAAAAATGAATTTTTTACGTTTTTACTTCCGATTGAATTTTTACCCAAAATGACACCCGAAGATAAGAAATTATACAGCAATTTTGACTATCAGTCGGCACTCTCGGTGCAAGAAGGCGTGCAACAGCCTGAACAAGTGAACAATACATATCTTCAGCGCATGAAGGCACGCAAACGCACCGAACCCTCGGTAGAGGAGCTTGTGAGCGGCATCACCCATGGCGACCGCACACTGCTGAGCCGTGCCATCACGTTGGTAGAAAGTTCGTTGCACGACCACCAGCAGAAAGCCCAGCAAGTGATAGAACGCTGCCTGCCCTATGCCGGCAAGTCGGTGCGACTCGGCATCACGGGTGTGCCCGGTGCCGGCAAGAGCACCACCATCGAAGCCCTCGGCAAATACCTCACCGCCCACAACCACAAGGTGGCCGTGCTGGCCATCGACCCCAGCAGCGAGCGCAGCAAGGGCAGCATCCTGGGCGACAAGACCCGCATGGAGGAGCTATCCGTGGACCCCAATGCCTTCATCCGCCCCAGCCCCTCGGCCGGCTCGCTGGGCGGCGTGGCCCGCAAGACTAGGGAAATCATCGTGTTGTGCGAGGCCGCAGGATTTGATGTGGTGATTGTGGAAACCGTAGGTGTGGGCCAGAGCGAGGTGGCCGCGCACTCCATGGTCGACTTCTTCCTCCTGCTCCAGCTGGCCAACACCGGCGACGAGCTGCAGGGCATCAAGCGCGGCATCATGGAGATGGCCGACATGATTGCCATCAACAAGTGCGACATCGACCCCGTGAAAGCCGAGCTGGCCGCCACCCAGTTCCGCAACGCCCTGCACCTCTTCCCCATGCCCGAGAGCGGCCGCACGGTGGAGGTGATGCTCTGCTCCGCCTACACCCACCAGGGTGTGCCAGAATTGTGGAACCAGGTGATGGACCACGTTGCCTTCACCAAGGCCAACGGCTATTTCTACCACAAACGCCAGCAGCAGAATCTGCGCATCCTGCACGAGACCATCGAGAACGGCCTCCGCGACCGCTTCTACAACGCCCCCGGCATGGAGCAGCGCATGGCCGAGGTGTGCGAGCAAGTGCTGGCTGGAAAAATATCGGCCTACACGGCCGCCGAAGAACTGCTGGGCTGATGCTATATATACATATTCCATATTGTCATCGCAAGTGCACCTACTGCGCTTTCTACTCCGCCGTCACCTCCGGGGACAAGCAGGACTACGTGGATGCGCTGTGCAAAGAGCTGGCGCTACGCAAAGCCGAACTCCCCCACCCTCTCCGCACCATCTACTGGGGCGGCGGCACCCCTAGTCTCCTTTCGCTAGCGCAGATAGGACAGATTGTTGAAACCATCCGGGCAAACTTCAACACATCACTTGTAGAGGAAGCAACCCTGGAGGCCAACCCCGAGGACCTGACACCAGAATTCTTGGCCGGACTGTGCCGACTGAACTTCTTCAACCGCGTGAGCATTGGCATTCAGTCGTTTCGCGACACCGACCTGCGCACCCTGAACCGCCGCCACTCTGCCACCCAAGCCACCGAGGCAGTAACAAATGCCAAAGCAGCCGGATTCGACAACATCAGCATCGACCTCATCTATGGCCTGCCCAACCAAACCCTTGCCGACTGGCGCAACAACTTGCAGCAGCTGAGCCAATTGCCCATCACCCACTTCTCGGCCTATTCGCTCACCGTGGAGGAGGGCACCATGTTGCACAAACAGATTGAACAAGGCCGCATAGCCCCGGCACAGGAGGAGGCAGTGCTGGCAGAATACGAAGTCCTGCTGGCATGGGCTCAAGCCAATGGATTTGAGCAATATGAGATATCCAACTTCTGCCAGCCGGGATTTAGGTCCAGGCACAACAGCCGATATTGGGACCGAACCCCCTACCTTGGCGCAGGAGCCGCCGCCCACAGTTTCAGCGGCACCTGCCGCCGCTGGAATGTGGCCAACGCTGACGAATATGTGCTCAGCCTGAAGCACGGTGCCGCAGCCCATGAAACAGAGTCGATTACACCTGCCGACGCCTTCAACGAATATGTGATGACCGCCCTCCGCACCACCGCCGGAATAGAGAAAAGCAAAGTGTCAACCGACTTTACCGACCACTTGCAGCAACAGATTGCCAAATACATAGCTGCCAATCTCATAGAAGAAACCCCAACCCACTATCGCCCCACCCAGGAGGGTCTGCTGCACGCCGACGGCATAGCCGCAGAATTATTCACAAGCAACTAAGCCAACAGACCCATACACCCACATCAATCGTGGGTCCGCTGCAGCTCCGCTGATTCTACGGGGTAGGCTCGCTTAGTGGGAACGGCCCCACAAGGGGCGCACAAAAAATGTATGAAAGCTCCAAAATATAGAATCTAGAATGGATTTTTGCAACAATGCGCACATTTGTGAGAAATCAATGTGTTATGTGATTCTATATTCTATATATATGGTCATACTGATGTGGCGGACATCCGCCGATTGAACGCACCTACAGACACTATCACCTGAATAGCAAACACTTAACACACAACCCATCACAAACACCCAATGCCGGAGGATTTGGCGCAGATGTAGAATCAAGATTCTATATCTAGCATGTATTCTACATCCATTAGTCACCCAACCTCATTTTGATCCACGCACAGGCAGTCAACTTCTGCCGTTCATAAAAAGGGAGAAGACGGCAGCTGTCGGTCGCAAGAAAATCAATCTCGCACCCACCATCCAAAAAGAAGGGAGAGCCGACGGCTCTCCCCCTGGGCTACAGCCATGTTGCCATAGCCGCCCTCACCAATAGCAGACTTCGCAGAAACGAAATCAGCCTAGTGAACATATTTATTCTAACCTTATTATTTTCGATAATTTCAGATGATGCGTGCTGCCGTCGGCGGTCTGGATCTTGACGATGTAGGAGCCTTGGGGCAGGTGGGAGATGTCGAGGGTGGAAGTGTGGCGGAAGGTGGCGGCGGTGCGGCCGGTCATGTCGAGGATTTCGACATACTGGGCTTCGCCAGC
>JAZLLD010000001.1:0-37963 GCA_045597945.1 Bacteroidales bacterium | reverse complement strand
CGGAGCATGATACTCGGGCTGGGGAATCGACATGGGGCCGTAGTCATCGGGCTCGGGTTCCAAGGGTGGCGGAACGCCGGGAGCCGCCGGAGCACTGGCTTCGGCCTGCTGGGCCGCGGCCTGCTCCTCGCGCCGGACTTCTGCCTTATAGGCCTTCTGCGCATTGGAAGCCAAAGTCTTAGCCAATTCCTTGGTCAGCACATCTTCCGACATCTTCAGCCGGAAAGCCGTCTGTGTTATATATTCCTGGCGCTCAATCATATCGGGCACCAAGGCAATGGTGTTCACAATCTCTTTCAACACCTCAGTCTTGCGGATAGGATCGTTCTGAACGTCGTCCAACAACACATGGGTCTTGAATTTCACAAAGTTCTCCTCATGGTCGCGCAGATATTCCTGCAACTTGGTAGAACCGTATTTCTGGGCATAGCTGTCGGGATCCTCGCCATCGGGGAAAAGCACCACACGCACATGCAGACCCTCCTCAAACAACAGATTCACAGCCCTTAAAGCAGCCTTGATACCGGCCGAGTCGCCATCGTAAAGCACAGTCACATTGGATGTATAGCGCTTGATGAGGCGAATCTGCTCCATGGTGAGCGAGGTGCCGCAAGAGGCCACCGTGTTGCAGACGCCGCTCTGATGCATCGACACCACATCCACATTGCCCTCAACCAGATAGCACTTGTCGGCGCGGGTGATGGCGTTCTTGGCCTGGTAAAGACCATAGAGAATCTGGCTCTTGTTGTAGATATCGGAGTCGGGAGAATTGACATACTTGGCAGCCTGTTTCTCCTTAGAGAGCACACGGCCACTGAAACCCAGCACACGGCCCGAGATGCTGAAAATCGGGAACATAACGCGGCCACGGAAACGGTCGTAGCTCTTGCCATCCTCCTTGAAAATGGTCAGACCAGTTTTCTCCAAGGCCTGGTCGGAATAGCCATTCTTGCGGGCATGATTGGTGAAATTGCTCCACTCATCCAGGCAGTAGCCTAAGCCAAAAGTCTTGATAATCTCGTCGCTAAGGCCACGCTGATGGAAATAGCTGAGACCCACGGCCTTGCCCATCTCATCGTTGTATAGGAGGTCGGCAAAATATTTCTGCGCAAACTCGCTGACGTGGAACAAACCGTCGCGCTCGGTCTGGCGCTCCTTTTGCTCCTCGGTCATGCGCTCCTCTTCAATCTCAATATTATATTTCTGAGCCAGATAGCGCAATGCCTCGGGGAAAGTGTAATGCTCGTGCTCCATGAGGAAGCCCACGGCATTGCCCGACTTGCCGCAACCAAAGCACTTGAAGATGCCCTTGCTGGGCGACACATAGAACGAAGGCGTCTTCTCATTATGGAAAGGACAACAACCTATGTGGTTTGTGCCGCGCTTCTTGAGCGACACAAACTCGCCCACCACTTCCTCAATCCGAGCGGTGTCGATAATGCGTTGTACTGTCTCTTTATTAATCATTCTATGCTATTTACAATCAATTTCAGTGCCAAGGCAAAGCCCAACAAAGCCTAACCAACTATTCAACAAAGCTTTAGAAAAATCCCACCTTGACTTTCTATTTGCAAAGATACAAAATTTTTCGGAATAATTGGCAGAATTTATTCGATTGGCATATTTTTTGCAGACAGAATGACAAGCGACACACCAATTTTCAGTCCAAAAACAAAAATGCTAAACTGCCCTTTGACCACTTCCAGAGCAACCCCGATGAAGACCCGTTGTAAGCCCGTTGAAGACCCGCTCGCAGAATAGGTCCTTCAGCGACCCTTCAGCCCCACTTCACCACTTTTTCCGGAGGCCGCCATTTGGCCACAAAATCGGACCTGCCACGCCGCACCAAGCAACCCACCAAATGACAAAATGCCAAGATGCCATTAAGAAAATCCAACAAATGTTTACCACTAAACGAAAATAGCATAGATGAGAACAAAATCGCATATGTGGTCGATATGTTATTTGAGGGAATAAAATATTAATACTCAGCCTCCCCCACAATTCAATTGCCGAGGGCAGACACTTTGCACTTGTCTTCGGATATCAGTCAGATAAGCTAACAATTAATACATCAATGACCATCAACCATTACATCCGTAAAGACGGATTTCTCGTTTTATGTAGCAGCAAACACCTAATTATCAATACCTTCTTAGGCCTATGGCAGTATCTTGTGTTCATTATCAGATTCTGACATTATATCATTTGAATACATTTCACCACCTAACTGTATGTCAACTGCATTATCATCAATACGAACTTCATAGATGCTTGCAGCTTTTGAATATACATTTGCCATTTGGTGTGTGGTGACAAAAGTATTAGTTTCTATATAGTTGCTGTTACCAAAGATAATTTTCTCGACCTCGTCACAATTAAGTATGGTTATGTTCTTTTTTAAGCTTTTTGCAAGACCACACAATTTGTTAATTTCTATAAGATTCTCATATCCATAACTATCTGGATGTGGTAAAAGAACAAATAGATAATCACTGGCTCTACTAATCGCAACATTCAATATGTTTTTATTATTAAGCATTATACGATCAGCTGCGACCTTTATGCCGGTTGGCGGATTCAAGACAGTTAGAATTATATCACATTGATCCCCTTGGAAACCATGTATTGTACCACATGAAATTTCTACGTTTACAGGTAAATCTGTTCTTTGCTCTATCATTTTGTTAATGAGTTGAGCTTGCGGAGCATAAGGGCAGATAACACCAATCTTTACTTTGTCATTTTGTTGCTTCGATATATAAGCACAAGTTTCAACGGCAAATATAGCCGAGTATATATGTACGTTGCTACTATTCAGTTTCTTGGCTCCAAAAATACTATCGTATCTTTCTACACGGAACGGAATAAATGAAATTGGTTTTATGGACAAATTTCCAAATGGCAAATTTCTTGAATCGGTTTCCTTTCTTGCATGTGCAAGTTTGCCATTGTATGAATAATTGCTGTACAGAGTTCCTATTGATGGTACAGAACGATACTGCGTACCTAACTTTTCAACATCAAACTGTATAGGGTATGTTAATGGGTTCTCAAAATTGTTGAGTTTCACCATTGTATAAATGTTCTCTCCAACCCATCCTTTCTCTTTAACGATTGGCGCGATTTGAAGTGGGTCTCCAGCAATGATAAACTTTGCGTGTTGCATTTTGTATATTGCGTACACGATTTGCACCAAAGGTATCATTGAGGCTTCATCTATAATAACAAAGTCCCAATTAATATCTTTGAGCAGATTAGATTCTTCAGAGTACTGCACAAAACCATCGTACGGCAATCTTGAGATTGTAGATATTATGCAACATTTATCATCGTTGTATAGCAGATTATCTCTATCTATGAGAGCACCTGAACTTTCTATGAAATCTTCACCTGTAGAAACAAAACGACCAAGCCAAGTGTAGTCATCGTTTGACTCTATAAGTTTTTTTGTTAACACATCACACGCTTTATTTGTAGGGGCAAGCACGAGAATTTTGCAATTGCCTCTACTCATTTTGGTGCTTATGATTTCTGCAAGTCTTGTGGTTTTGCCGGTTCCTGGAGGTCCAAAGACAAAACTTACATTATCTCGCAGATTTTCTCGAAAGTCATAGTCATCCTTATATTCTAATGAGGCAAACGCAGTCCTCAGCCGATTCATTATTTCAACAGGATTATTTACTTCGACAATTGCTTTTGTACACTTTGACCAGTCAATTTTATCAAACGAAGCTACGTCACCGGCTTTCGCTTTCAAGCGAAGGGTAAAGTCTTTTACATTTGCTACTTCAAAGGAGAATACAACATCATCCTTGTTGAGGAAAGTGAACTTTACAGATAGACCACCTATTTCTTCAAGCCATATAGGTATTGTGCGAGAAGGATTACTCAATACATATATTTGGTTTGATCCCAGTTCCTTTTTAAACTTTTCAAAAGTTATTTTTATCTGACTGCGGCTATTGTCAGATTCAGTCAGAGAAGAATTATATTCGAGATCAAGTAAAGTTTCAAACCATACCTTTGTGTATTTTTGAAAATCTTCTACGTTCGCTCTTTTATTTTCTTCTTCAATTCTTCTATTCGCTTCATCTGCAAACTTTTGAGTAATATCATTCACCCTTTCGTCTATACTCTTAGACACACGAGGAGTTTTTATTTCATAGTCTTTTGTGCTTGAAGACATATCGTCCAAAGATGTTTTACGCATCTTGGAATTTACTGTTGTATCTTCTTCGTTTGAGAATCCAGAAGTATTCGATGATGATTTTGCATTTTGTTTAGCGTACTCACGTTCTTTTTTTTCGCGCAATGCCTCTTGTGCTTCTTTGAAATCTTCTTCGGTCTCAAAACCATACTTCTGAGCAAGTTTGCCCATCTCGTTTTGCTCGATCTGATGTGCACTTGCTCCTAACTCCTTTAATGACTTTGTCTTCTTTTCTATACCAAAGAGCTTTATTAGATTATAATCAATAATATATTCACTTTCTTCTAATTGCTCTAAACTCACCTCGGAAGGAAGATAATTTTCGCCATCCGAAGTTCTAATCCATTTCTTTGTTTTTAATTGTTTAAATAATGTAGAGGTTAATGTGGCAGAATACCAATTATGATATTTATACTTACACTCTGCGGTTAGCAATGACTTATCTTTCAGTATGACAGAAAGCCATTGCCAAACAATTTTGGACTCTTCAATACTTTTGGTATTCCATTCAAAGAAGCCATCAAGTTTGCAATCCTTTATAGAGCACCGACTATAATTTTTTATTCCAGCTTCAATCATTTCCTCATATGGAAGGTAATTCCTTGGGAATCTAAGAACTTTTGGTAATGATTCAACACCTAGACTTTTTATAAAATCATTAAATTCCTGTCTGGAGTATTTGTCAATAAATGCTTTATAATAGGATGCTTGGACAAACTTCTCCTTTATACCAGAAAAATATTTCCTTAGTAACTCATTGTCACCGTATAGACCATTAGCGGCTCTAAGACAGTTGTCAAAGCAAACCAGGTGGAAGGAGGTTTTAAGGATTTCTATCTTTTCTGAACGCTCTTGAGGAGTCTTTATTTTTCTGATATAATCATATATAACCTCGAAATCAGAGATAATAACAGCCTGAGTAATAGTTCCTTTCTCGTTATACTTTTTGAGAATAACACTCTGGATGTAATCCCACGCATCTGGTTCCTTTAGACCCAGATCTTTAAGAAAGGTCAAAGAGTCTTTATCTTTTAGGTATTCAGAGGATATGAAATTATATCCTTCCGCAGCATTCGCTAACGGCAGATATACATTAAGAGAACCTGTATCGAGATATGCTGACTTCCATGTACCATCAGAAGTCAAGACAATAGGACTTAGGCAAAATGGTGTATCGGTTATCTTCTTTTTTGTATTGTCTGCACGTTTCCACAAGCCTACTTGCTCATTCCTTAAATGAGAATATAACCTTTTAGCCCACTTCATCCCATTTGTTTCCATAAACTTCTGAGTAATATCTGCAGCAAGATTATCTCCCTTATAAATAGAAACACCCAGATTGTCCAAAATGGACTTTACATAGTCTTGTGTATAGAGCCTTTGGGTTTCTTCTCGCAAGAAGTAGTTACATGAATCCTCATCATCCTTATGCTCTTCATAGTCAGAATTTTTCAGATAAGTTAATTGTTTATCTGACAATATGTTCATCATCGACATTGGACGACAAACTAAAGCTTCTTCTATGGAAATATATTTATTGTTTCTGCCTAATAAGAGCTTATTCTCTCGTATCGTTTTGATATATTCGTCACGGAATGTATCGTCAGTATTATACGAATAGTTATCACTTTCAGGAATAATGCTGAACAAATTTTCGTTGATTAACAACTTTCCACGTTTCAAACCATAGTCACGCATAATAACCAGCGCACCTGCTGCCAATTCTGCAAGCATAGATTTTAACTGACTATTGATTCTTGAGTCCTTTAGTTGCTGTCGGCTATCTACCAACAAAAAAGGTGCATGTACTATACATTTTAGACGGAATGTTTCTGCAGTTGGAAAGAAACAAAATACTTTTCTTTGTGAAGCTATATCAAGTTCATCGTTGGAGTTCAAAAAATAACCTACAGATATGTACTGAGAATAGTTC
This sequence comes from Bacteroidales bacterium, assembly GCA_045597945.1. GTDB lineage: Bacteria > Bacteroidota > Bacteroidia > Bacteroidales > P3 > Colimorpha. Next base: position 31,820 of record JAZLLD010000001.1, on the reverse strand, counting down.
TTTCCCTCATTAGTTATTGTAACCTCTTTGGTGAACATATGCATTTTAACCCGTTCACCATAATTATTTACAGAAAGAAGGTCATGTCTTGTATTCTCATGATTATACGATTCTAAGACCTCCTTACTATAGATAACATTTTGTTTCTCGGGTGTATTGATAGCGACTTTTCTAAGGTGTCGCAAAAAAAGGATTGGATTGTTCAGGGTGCATAATCGCTGAGAAATTTCATTGTACGCATCAGCTGGTGAGAAGAATGGAAAAACAAAAATAGTTTCTCCCTTCTTTCTTCCATCGTAATCACTATCTAGAGCTGTCGGAACAATATAATTCTCTATCTTGAACCAAAACTTGTCATCATAAATATGTGGTACATTAGTATATTGAAAAACTGCCTTAAATCCAACACCGAATTTTCCAATTGTATTGCCAGACTCTTCATTCTTAGTCGAATTACCAACACCAGTAATGGCATTAATATGTCCTTTGTTATCTATATCGTCTTCTCTTGAAACAGAGAATCCTACCTTACCATTATGTTTGAAAATAAGGCAATTCTTCTCCAAAGAGAATGTGGCTTCTGTTGCTTGTGCATCATCAGCATTTTGAAGGAGCTCATATACGAAATGTGCTTTTTCCTTATACTTGTCAACAATGCCAGTCCAAAGGCCTTTGTACGATGGCTTATTGAATGTTTTTGCATCATATGCACGCCCATCGTGAAGGTCTTGAAAAAGCTCTTTCTCAAACTGAGTAATTTTACGACTATCACCAGATTTCATAACACTTTACGGGGAAATTTTAATAACCTATTTGACGAATTAATGTATTAATATTTCTTAAGTTCAAGCAAAAAAGTTGTGCAAGTTAATTTTTTTGTATCTTTATACCATAAAAACAATTTATTACAAAGACTATCAATATACACCACCTGTATGCATGTTTCGTTTGCAAAACTGAGATTATCAAATTTTTAGAGGTCACCCTTTATTCTATATTGATTAAGCGGTAGCGGCGGGATCCCAGGCCAATCTTCTCGGCATAGACCGGGAGATAGTTGCCATGGCGAGTCTCGATGCGGCGGATGAGGGGTACGTTGTCGTTGCCCTCGGTGGGTTCAACAGCAAAGACCATATCAAGGCAGGCCTGGTCGACAGCCACGGGGTCGAGCGAAGCGGCAATGCCGATGTCCTTCAGCTTGGGTTTGGCAGGATTGGGCATACAGTCGCAGTCGACCGAGAGATTGTTCATCACATTGATATACACCACTCTGCCACCCATATAGTTATGGACGGCCTGCGCTGCAGCGGCCATGGATTCAATAAACTGATCCTGGCCAGGGCCAGCGGCCAGATTGCCCGGCAACCAGGCTTTGATAGGGTCGGCACTACGGCCGGCAGAATGGATGTAGGCCTTGCCAGCCGTGGAGGCAACGCCGATGGAGGCATTCTTCATCACTCCGCCATAGCCGCCCATAGCATGACCCTTGAAATGAGCCAGATTAATCATCCAACGATAATTCTTAAGGTGCTCACCTACAATATCGTAACGCAAATGGGTAGTATCGGTGACCGGGATGCGGATATCGCCATACTCATCCATCAAGTCCACCGGGGCAATGGTGTCGAAACCATGCTCATGGATGGTCTGCCAATGCTTTTTTGGATCCTGGCGATGGCCGCCATAGGCTGTGCAGCACTCAACAATGGTGCCATCAACCGCCTGCACCAAATCGCGGATGAGCGTGGGTTTGAGGTAGTTGGTCTTGTTGCTCTCGCCGGTGGAGATTTTCACACACACAGGACCATCAGGCTCAACGCCAAGGGCTTGGTAGATACGGAGCAGCGACTGCGGTGTGATTTCTGAAGTGAAATAGACAGTGGGGATACTGTCGTGATTGTCGGAATTAGGCTCTGGTGCCGTGTATCGACCGCAAGAGGCCAGAGCCAGCAAAAGGAGAATGGTAAGGATTTTTGTTTTCATGATTAATGGGTGTTAATTGGGTGTTTAGTCGCAAAGGACATAAATATCGTTGCGAGGATTGAGAAATAAGATGGGCAATTTATTGGAATTGCGAATGATGCGTTGTTCGTGAGTGCCGGCAAACCATTCCAGAAAATCAAGGTCGCGGGTGTCGGTGGTGACCGAGATCAGCAAGCCACAGCTGCGGTCGTAGGCCGCCTGGCAGATAATGGTTTCGGGGAATAAAGCTCGGCCTGAGACTACGCCATCTTCGTAGCTGACACCCAAACCTTTGAAGAACTTTTTCATAAAGAGGACATTGTTGTGCCACTTGGCACGAAGACCCTCATCGGAATAGTCGAAATGCAGCATTGTGAGTCGGCTGGCACCAAATCGAGCAAAATAGCTGGCCCAAATCAGTTTTTCCTTGCTTTCCTTGCGGAAATCGACACCATAAGCCACGCTGCTATAAGCCTGGGGCGAAAGCAGTTGTGCCTGGACGGTGAGATAGGCAATCTTGCACTGGGAGAAAAGGCGCAGCACCTGGCGAGGATGGGTGAGGGAACCCCGGCGAGCACCAGCATTGACACCCGCTACGGCCACAACGCCGTTGAGCATGGTGGGCAGGGCATTGATGACCTCCTGAGTCTTGCCTCGCATGGCCACATGGGCTGGGTTGACGTGAGAATATTTGGCCTCAAGTTGCAGAAGAGTATCCGTCACCTGGGCATGAGGCGTATTCTTATATTGCTGGTCCTCAACATAAAGCAGAATGAGGCCTTTATTGAGCATAGATGCCAAGAAAGCGGCATGGCTCATCACCTCGTCCGCCATGGAGAGGTCGGCAAGATAGGCAATAACAAATTGGTCTTTCATTATCGGATAAGTGTTATGTCGCCTTTAATGATGTTTTCAAAGCCGGCTTCGCATTTGACCTGGCAAAAATAGGTGTAGACGCCTGGCATACACCAGTTTCCGTTATATTTTCCATCCCAACATGCGTTGATATCGTTGGTTTCGAACACTTTCTCACCCCAGCGAGAATAGATTGCCAGATGAAATTCGAGCACATATTTTCCACGGAAACAGAGTTGGTCGTTAAGGCCATCGCCGTTGGGTGAGAATGCGTTGGGAATGAAGATATTGGGGCGGCCACAGATAACCTCGGTGCAATGGACTGCCAAACTTCCATTCCAGGTGCAACCTAAAGAGTCGGTTACTCGGCAGGTGTAGACGGTGATGGTGTCGACCGGTGTGGCAACAGGGGAATGGCTGTCGGGGTGGTCAAGAGTCGCAGGGTCGTTCCAGGCATAGGTAGCATTTTCAACAGGGGTGACATGCAGGCGGGTGCTTTGCGAAAGATAGATTTCGCTGTTGTCGGACCAAATGCGCATATTGCGCAACAGGGTGTCGCGCACAATGGTTGAGGTGGCGGAATAAGGGCAGCCCGCTGTGTCGGAGAAATTGATGGTATAGGTGCCTTCGCACAAATTCTCCAGCAGGGTGTCGCGAGTGGGCTGGTTGGGATAGCCATAACTGACATTAATCCACCCATCGCAATCATCGCCACAGATTACCTCATTGGAACTGATATTGTATTGCAACGCAGGTGGATCTTGGATAATAAATGGGACCTCAATTGTGCAGCCACGACTGAAAACAGTCAACGTGTGCCCAACACCATTGGCAGAAAGTCCGGGAAGGATGCTGTCGCCAGGGAATCCATCCCAATAGTATTCGGCATCGGCCTGAGCTTCAGGAAAAAGCCGAGCCACCGCACAGCCATCGGAACCGCCCGGACAAGTGGGCGAGAAGAGCATCAAGGTGTCGAGGATGTCAAGATATTCTACTCGGAAGGTATCGGTTTCGGTACAATTGTCAACAGTGGTAATGAGCAAGATATAGTCGCCGCTCTCAGTAACATAAGGGTTGGCAATGGTGGGGTCGGACACCCCATTGGTGATCCACTGATATGAGCATCCCGGCAAGGGGCGGGGCCCTATGTGGATGGGCTCGTGAGTGCAAGAAGACACGGCAACAGCACTGCGACCTTCAGGGTCAAGGACACGCACGTTGATGAATGAGGTGTCGGAAGTTTTGCAGCCATTGGACTTAACTGCCACTAGCATAACACGGAAGGTGCCGGACTGGGTATAGGTATGGGAAGGACTGGCCTGGGTAGAGGTTGAGCCATCACCAAAATCCCAGAAGAAGTTATCACCGCGACCGGTATTGGTGAACTGGACCGTATAGGGAGGATAGCAACCTACAGGCGGCTGAAGGCATTGAGCCACAGGGTAGTCGTCATGGACATTGAGACGGAAAACGGCATTGTTGCAGTTGGGACTATAATTGCGGCGCGACCAAACATTCTCGGTGGTGGGGAACTGATTGTAACCGCCACAACTGGCACAGACGCTCTGATAAAGAGTGGAAAATTTATCAAATCGTGAAGTACCACCATCCACATGGTCGTGGCCATGAGAATAGCCGACTGAATCGTCGTGGATTTCGCCAAAGAAGGTGGCAAACTCGACATGTGAGGCATCGTTGCTCAGCGATATAATGTAGAAATCCTGGCCATCGGTAGTTGACTGGATGGCATCAGAGGTAACTTCCATACCTGCTGTACCATAGGTGTTCCAGGCATTGACACAAGTATTGACATAGTCGCGCCCCCAGCCTGCCGCATAGATGCGGTCGCAGATATCGCAAGCGAATGCTGTGGGAGAGAGATTGGGACGACCTGTGGGTGTGCCAAACACGGTGGACCATTCCAACGAGGACAAATCCGGATCAAGATGGGCCAGAAGCATTCCTGCACCAGGCACATTGTATTCAGCATTGAATATCATGGTTGAGTCCGAGGCCTTGGTCTGGCCGAAGAGATATACATGGTTGTTCTTGCTGGTGCGGACAAAATATATCTGATCGTAAACATTGGAGCCGAAAAAGGTGCTACTGAGCAGACGGTCGCCATTATACGATATTTTAGCCACAAAACCATCGGCCGTGCCACCACCAAAATTGCGCTGGTAGGCATTGGATGTGGTGGGAAAATTCCACGAGTTGGTGCCACCGCAAACTATGACATTATAACTAGTGTCAACATCTATGGAATAAATAGCATCATTATCGTTACCTCCAAGATAGGTGGACCACAGCAGGTTGCGCAGATGATAGTCTAACTTGAAGACCACACCATTCTGTTTAAGCATAGGCAACGACTGAATTGCATTCGACGTGGTGGGGAAATCAACAGAGAAAGTGGTACTACCCACATAAACGTTGTTCACATCATCGGTAATCAGCTCACCGCGCGCGCCATCGCCATAGTTGAAATATAGCGAGTCGTTACCACACATTATCTCACGATAAGAGAAGCTGTTGCGATAGTTCAAACCATCATTGCCCGAACCGCCAATATAAGTGGAGGCCTGGAGCTGAGTTCCATCGCTGTTGAATCGCGACACAAAAATATCGGAACCATTCTGGAAATGGATGATGTTGGTGGCTTCATAGTCAACCAACGTTCCCCCATTGAATGAGGTGTCGTAAGCGCCTGGGGTGACAGGGAAATCGGCAGAACCCGTAGTGCCAAAGACTACTAGTTCATCAAATGCATTAACAAAAAGGCTGTGCGGCATATCGGCCAGGCTGCCTCCTAAGAAGGTTGCAAACAACCGCTGACTACCAGAGGGATCGAACTTGAAGATTCCAATATCGGCGTTGCCATTATATGTAACATCGTATGCGCCCACAGAAACCGGATACCCCCCATCCCGCTCCCATACAAGACCGGCAGTGTAGGTATTGTTATGAGAATCATAGGTGGCCGTGGTCCCCCAGTTATCGGCATGGGAACCCGTATAGGTAGAAAAATGAAGGATAGGGTCTATAATGAGGGGAAGAGATTTGTCGTAAGAAGGAATATGGAACCGCACTTCATCACCTTTGACTTGATATCGGACAGTGATTTCCACTCGGCCTGTATCAGTTTCTTGATAGGCATAAGGTTTAAGCTCAACAATGTCGCCAACAGAAGTGCGAATGATAAGGTTGGAATTGCTGAGATAGAGTTTGTCGGCACCTTCATAGCGCATAACAATGGCCGAAGGGGAAGCTCCCGGCTGAACATAATAGTTGGTTTTCATGGCATGTTGAGCCACACGCAAATCCATATCAATTCCGGGATATAAATCATGGTAATAGACCATGCTATAATGAGGAAGATGTGATACCCATTTGGAAGGGTCTTTGCCGTAATAATAGTTGTCGTAGCCATCGGCCGGGTTGATATCCTGCCCTGATACCTGGGGATCAACAGATGCACCAAGATAACGAACACGATAGACATGCCGATGCATAGGGGGATGGGGAGTGGCATACTGGCCGAGGTCAGCAACCGGGGTACGCAGTGTAATCGTTAAGCCATTCTTCTCGGCATATACGACAGCATTATGGGTATGGGACTTGAAAAGAATAGGTTTTTCCCACTGGCCGAGATTTTGGACAAAATAGGTGCGACTGCCTGCGCCTAAAGTGTCGCGATGGATAGCACGACAGGGGAAAGAAATGAACAATAAAATAATCAGCAAAAGGGTGTCCGCACGGACACCCTTATTGCTGATAGTTAGAGTGGTATTGCTATTTGAGGACTTCGATAACACCATTGTGCTCTATATTTCCTTTATAACCTTTACCGGAGAATCTGTAGAAGTATGTGCCAGCAGGAGTATTGCTACGGGCAGGATCCCAGAACTCTTCATATTTGGAAATGTTCTCGGCATGGAACACACGGGAACCCCATTTATCGAAGATTTCAAGTTTGTTGATTGGGAATGCCAAGCCCTCAACAAGATTCTTGATGACAAACTGATCGTTGAGGCCATCGCCATTAGGAGTGACAACGTTGGGGAACTGGAGGTTGTCGTTGATAATAAGGATGGTGTTCTCAATAGTATCGATACACTGCATGGTGTGACCACTTGGGCCGACATTGTCAGAGCGAGCAATCAGACGCACATTGTAGTTACCGGAAACATCGCTGCCGTCATCAGAAGTCCATGTGTAGCTGGGATTACGATCACGGAGAGTTTCAACAGTGTAGGGATTATCCTTGTCGAACTGAATCTCCCAGAAGTAGGAATTGTTTCCAGCGTCAGGAGTGGTATTGTTAGACAGGGCGATGGAAGGATGCAGCACAGTGGGGAAGGTGGGTTCCCAAGAGAATGCAGCGTGGGGCTGAGGATAGACTGTGATAAGATCGGTGAAGACCAGGGAGTCCTGACAGCCGCCATCACTTTCGACATAGTATTTGAGGTCGTAGGTACCAGCAGCGTAAGTGTGGCTGGGGTTCTTCAGTGTGGAATAAGTGCCATCGCCGAACACCCACTGATACTTGTAACCATTGGTTGTAGTGTTGGTGAAGTTGAGCGTGAGAGGTTCGCAGCCTTCGAGGGGGTACAGACCTGGATCAAAGTTGGGAACAGGCTGAGCCTTAAGACCGATGACAATGGTGTCGCGAGAGACACACTGCTTAGTGTTAGCCTCATTCTTGACTTCCACAATATAAGTCACATCACGGCCAGTGTTGGGAGTAGTGGTAATCTGTGGAGTGGTTTGACCAAAAGGTTCCCAAAGGTATGAATAGTTGGATCTTGCAGAGTATGAATGACGGTCGGTGGCATTCAACTCAGTAGTTTTCACACCGCAGAGGACGGTATCTCTACCCAAATTGGGGGTAGGAGTGTAGACTGAAGTGATGTTGGTGATGGTATCCCACTGGCAGCCGAATTCGTCATAAACGGTGAGCTTGATGCGGAAATCACCAGCAGTATCGGGAGATGAGATGTATGAAGATTTAACATCGTTGGCTTTCTGACGGATCTGAAGGCCGCTGTATACACCATTATGATAGAGCGCTTCAATATATTCAGGAGTGTGCTCGGTGCGGATGGTATCGGGATGCCAGACGACAGAGTCGATGGAAACCTGATATTCGCAGCCGTCGGGACGCTGACCACAGAGGTCCATACTCCAGTTGAACACCCAGCCGTTATCACCAGCCCAGAAGTCGCAGATAACTGCTTCCCAAGTACCATTCAAAGGACAACCTACCAACTCGCTGAAATCACTAGCAGGACGATAATAGTCGGTCTTCGCTACGTGATTACTAGGCGTACGCGTAGTCATATTACTAGCAGCAGGAGTCGTACCACCATAAGGATTGCTAAAATAGGTAGGAATCATGGGGAAGGTAACAAAATCTGAAATAGTATTGCGAGTGTTGGAGATGAACATTGCGTTGTCGTCGGTGGGGAAGTCAGCGGCATCGCCAGTAACCAGAGTATACGCGCCGTTGCGGGACCAGCAATAATCAAGACCAATACCGAAAGGATTGTTTATAGAATCGCACCCATTATTGCTGCTGTGAGGCCAACCTGTATTGTCGCCACCACCAGCACTAGTACCGTCAGGAGAATTCTCGGGAGCCAAGGGGTCGCAAGTAGTACCACTACCAAACTTACCATATTTCAGCACTGCCTGGCCTGCAGTTGAAGAGACACTGGCATTGTAGGACGGGCAGCGGATTGCAACACGATAGTCGCCCATAAAGGTATGTTCGTAGTTGATACAGATGGAGCAGATTTCGGAAACACTGGTAACCTTCTTTCCCGGAGTGAAATCATTAAACTCGACAGGATTCGAAAAGCACTGAACAGGGCAGCCAGGGCCATCCGGAATGAATGTACGATCATTATTTGCCTGACTGAATTCCTGTTGGAAAATAATGGGTCTCAGGGTCAGAGTACCGTTCTCGCCCTCATAACCCACATTCACGAGCAGAGAGTCTTCATTGCAGATAGCGTCGAGGTCGAAGATTGTCTTGATGGGATTCTGTGCCACACGGACTTGAAACTCATCAAAAACCGAAGCACATCCATTTACGTCCACCAACTGCAACTTAACTGGATAGCACTCCGTATTCTGGAAATGATCGGCATAAACATCCACAAAACCAACACGGGAGACAACTTCGGCGCCCAAAGTCCAGTCGAAGCGGGTAGTAGCATCTGTGGCCGTGTAGTATCCAGTATTGCGAGTATACTCACCATGAGCATGGAATGCTACACCTTGACCCATACAGAGTGTTGCAGCACGAACATAAGAAAGAGTGTCAAAACCGATAACACTATCGGTCACGACAGTGTCCTGGCCAATTCCATTGGGAATATAATAGGTATAGTAAATCGTGTCAATGACATCAGGAACCATGTGAAGCGTACCATGACCGACAACCTCACCAGTAGCAAGGTCAACACGGTCAAAAACAGTATCAATGATAGGCGTTGCCTGCTCACAGGGGACTTGGCAGGAGATATCAAACTGAAATCCTTTATGCACATTGTCCACAGCACGGGGAGCAGTGCGCAGACGAACAGTGAAATTGCCTGTAGCATTGCGGGCGGAAATAAACAGAACGCCCACATTCGAACTGGAATAACAATTGTTGTATTTCAGCAACAAAGGATCATTAATACTGCTACCATCGTAGATATAGAGCGTGTCGAGGCAATCGATATCCAGCGCTTGGCGGTTCAGGTCGAGACTTGCAACACGCAGCACACCAGTGGAGTCTTCCAAAGAATCACACTGAATGTGAATAGTAGCATAATAATCGTGACCCACGGTATAAGTACCGTCAATGCCACCATCATCTGCAAACTGGACGTGACTATTGCCTGGGGCGACAATAGTATCGCCATGGGTGTTGGCATCGAGAGTGTAGGACAGAGTGGTTTGTGCATACAAATTCATGCAGCCCAGCACCACTGTCATAACGACGAAAAAGAATAATTTTTTCATGGCTTTAATATTTATTAGGGTTACAGAATAGGTTATTTCACAAATTGCTCAGGATAATACGTACGCTCCTTGGCTTCAACTACGCTGCGAACAGCCAGGTAAGTTGCATTGCTGCCTTTTCCAACACTAAAATAAATAGTGTTGTGGAAGTCCTGCACCTGGAAGTCCAAGAAATTGTAGCGATAGTAGCTCAGGGTGTTTAGATCAAGAACAAAATCGCTAGAAATGTTCCTGCCAGTAAGGACGTCGTGAAGCTCAGTGATGTCAAAGAGCTTTGCGCCAGCAGGCACCTCGCTAGCAATGTAGAACTGGTTGGCCGAAATCTGGCAATACATGTCCAACTTCTCTTGAGGATAGGTGCTGGTGTCCAAGCCTCTCTGAATGACGAGGGGCTCAACGATTGTCCAACAATCCTGAGCGGCTACATTCTTACCGCAGAGAACCAGGATCAAAGCGACTGTGGCAAAGAATAATTTTTTCATAGTACTGTGTATTAAAATTAAAAATTCAAAAATAGTAAAAATAATGCTTTTTTATTTTTTCTACATACTAGAGTCAAAAGTGCTTTTTTTTGAACCCCCCAACCCTAATATTTAACTATTTTTAAGAATTTTTTTGAATTTTTCGCACAAGAGCCATCAAAAAGCCAAGAACCAAGAAGCCGCCAGGAGCCAAGATGAAGAGCAGCATGCCGTCGGCACCGCCAATGAAATTGTGGCCAAAAATTGAACCTGCACCCAAGATTTCACGCACGAGGCCGATAAGTGTAAGTGCCCAGGTGAAACCTAAGCCCATGAACAGACCGTCGAGCAGAGAATGCCAAACATTGTTTTTGGAAGCAAAAGCCTCAGCACGGCCCAGCACGATGCAGTTCACCACAATCAGGGGGATGAACAGACCGAGGGTGTCATAAAGGTCGGGCAGATATGCCTGCATGACCATCTGGACGATGGTCACGAAAGTTGCGATAACCACGATGAAGGCCGGGATACGGACCTTGTCGGGAATGAGCGACTTGAGCAACGAGATGACGATATTCGACATCATGAGCACAAATGCGGTAGCCAGACCCATGCACATACCATTGATGGCGCTGGAAGTGGTTGCCAAAGTGGGGCACATACCCAGGATCAACACCCAGGTGGGGTTCTCTTTTACGAGACCATTTTTAATAATATCTACAGCTTTCATTATTCGTTTCCTCCTTTCTGGAAGATTGTGTATGCGTTGTTAATGAGATCGCAGAATGCGCGAGAGGTGATGGTAGAACCGGAGATGGCATCCACATCGCCACCGTCCTTAGTTACGGCGAGAGGGGTTGCAGGGTTCTTGCCGATAACATTACCCTTGTTGCCTTCCTGGAACCATTCGCCAGCCTTGGCGCCCAAACCGGGAGTCTCGGCAGTCTGCAAGATTTGATAACCACTGATGTTGCCTTCGGCATCAAAGCCGACCATAGCAACCAAGTCGCCACCAAAACCTTTGGAGCTCTTGGCCTCAACAGCCATACCGACGCACTCGCCAGCATTGTTGAGAGCCTTGGTGCAGTTGACACCCTCGATTTCCATTTCTTCAAGTTTGTCGAAAGCGGGAAGCACAGCCTTTACAGCAGCTTCTTTCTTGGCTTTCTGAGCCTGAGCGATAGGCTCGGCCGTAACACCGCTGACTGCGGCCAGTGCGGCTGCTGCCACCAATGCGATGATGGTGAGCGACAGCAGCATATTGATTAATGTTGATTTTGCCTTTTTAGCCATAATAAATTCGTTTTACGCGGGTGAATATTAATTATTAGCATGCAAAACGGGTGGGTTTGCACCATTTATTGATAAGAGGAGTAACAGCGTTCATCAGCAGGATGGCGAAAGACACACCTTCAGGATATGCACCCCAGGTACGGATGATGATGGTGAGCAGACCGCAGCCGAAACCGAAAATGAGCTGGCCATTCTTGGTCATGGGAGAGGTAACCATATCAGTAGCCATAAAGCAAGCGCCAAGCATGATACCGCCGGTGAAGATGGTGGTCATAGGATCGGCCACACCCTGGACTCCGCAAAGCCAAAGAATGGCATCAACAACCAATGCGGTGCCGATGAAGGATACGGGAATGTGCCAGGTGATGACTTTCTTGACAAGCAGATAAGCGGCACCAAGGAGGATAGCGATAGCGCTGACCTCACCAAGAGAACCGCCGATGTGGCCTAACAGAGCATCCATAACGGTGAAGTTGACATCGCCGCCTTCCTTGAGCAGGCCAAGAGGAGTAGCACCGGTGGTGGTGTCGAGACTCATGGGGAACCATTTGCCGACAGTGGGCCAAGTGGTCATCTGCACGGGGAAGGAGATGAGCAAGAATACACGACCAACCAGAGCGGGGTTGAAGGGGTTTTTACCCAGACCGCCAAAGGTCATCTTACCAACGCCGATGGCCACGAGAGCACCAACAGCCACCAGCCAGATCATCTGAGCAGTAGCGGGCACGTTGAAGGCCAGCAGCAGACCAGTCACAACAGCCGAGCCATCGCAAATGGTGCTGGGGGTTTTAAGGATGAATTTCTCTATAAGCCACTGGGAAAGACAGCAGCAAGCTACCGATACCAGGCTGATAAGCAGGGCGTTCAGGCCGAAGAATGCGATACTGCACAGCAGTGCGGGAATCAAGGCCATGTTTACGCGCCACATGATTTTCTTAGTCGACTCGTCGCTGTGAACGTGAGGAGAACCAGATATATTTAATAGATTCATATTATATATATTTTCAAATTCGTGTTTCTGTTATTTTTTCTGAGCAGCCATCATGGCACGCACTTTGTTCTTACCCAAGCGAATCTCATCGGTGAGGGGCTTGTTGGCGGGGCAGCTGAAGAAGCAGCAACCGCACTCGATGCAGTCGAGGATGTTATTCTCCTTGGCCTCTTCGATACGACCGTTCTTCACCAAAGCCGAGAACAGATAAGGAGCCAGACCCATGGGGCAGGCATTCATGCACTTGCCACAACGGATGCAGTTGCTCTCGGGAGCACGACGGGCTTCGGCCTCGTCCATCACCAGCACGCTGCTGGCACCCTTGGTGGTGGGAGCGTCGAGGTTGCTGACAGCCTTACCCATCATGGTACCGCCGCTGATCACCTTACCGGTAGTCTCGGGCAGCTGGCCGATAGAATGCTTGATGATATCGTTATAGGTGATACCGATGCGGCACTGATAGTTGTGCTGGCTGGGCAGTTTCTTACCGGTAACGGTGAGGATGTTCTCGATAAGGGGCTTGTTCTTCTGAATAGCCTCGTAGACTGCGAAGCTGGTGCCGACATTGCTAACCACGCAACCCACATCGATAGGCAGCTTGCCACTGGGCACCTTGCGGCCTGTGATAGAGTTGATGAGCTGTTTTTCAGCACCCTGAGGATATTTCACCACGAGAGGTTCAACGATGATGCCTTCGAATTTCTTGGCCATCTCGGTCATCACGCGGATAGGCTCGGGCTTGTTGCTCTCGATGCCGATGTAAGCGTTAGGAACACCCAAAGCCTTGCGGAGGATGCTGACACCGATGCAGATTTCCTCAGCATGTTCCAGCATCACGCGGTGGTCGCTGGTCAGATAAGGTTCGCACTCAGCAGCATTGATAATCAGATATTCAGCCTTCTTACCCTCGGGAACGCTATATTTGATGTGGGCGGGGAAAGTAGCACCACCAAGGCCCACGATACCCATTTCCTTGAGTTTGGCAACGATTTCCTTGGGCTCGAGGTTGCACTCGCGCTTGATGTCGGGAGTGCGGTCGATGGTTTCCATCCATTCGTCGCCCTCAACATCAATATAGAGAGCGGTCTTGGGCAGACCTACGATATCCTTGCAAGTATCGATTTTATTAACAGTGCCGCTCACAGGAGAGTGGATATTGGCACACATGAAAGCCTGAGCCTCAGCGATGAGCTGACCGACCTTGACCTTGTCGCCCTTGGCAACAATGGGGGTGGCGGGAGCACCGAGGTGCTGGTTCATAAGCACGACGACCTGGCTGGGCAGGGGCATCTGCTCGATGACGGCATTAGTGGATATTTTGTTTTCTTCGGGGTGAACACCACCCATTTTGAAAGTCTTCATAATTCGTTTCGATTTTGGGTTAGTGATTATTGGTTGTTAGCGGGAGTCTGTTCTGCTGCAGGTTCTTCCTTCTTAACAGGTCTGGGAGGGAAGTTTACCTCATGGATAGCACCGGTGGGGCACTCAGCCACGCACTTGCGGCAAGATTTGCAGACGTTGAAATCGATATAAGCCAGGTTGTTCTCCACGGTGATAGCACCGAAGGGGCAAGTCTTGGCGCACTTGCCGCAACCAATACAAGCGGCGCTGCAAGACTTCTTGGCCACGCCACCCTTCTCCTTATTGCGGCAGGCGACGAAGACACGCATATCCTTGCGGCCTCTGTTGCGGATTTCGATGACACCACGGGGGCAGGCCTTGGCGCAGGCACCGCAAGCCGTACACTTGTCGGGGTTCACCTCAGGCATACCGGTTTCGGGATTAACGACGATGGCTCCGAACTGGCAAGCATTGGCGCAGTCGCCAAAGCCCAGGCAGCCAAACATACAGCCGCTCTCGCCAGCGTAGACGCTGTTGGCAAAAGCGCAACTCTTAAGACCGTCGTAGTTGTTCTTGGCGGTTGCGTTGGAGCAAGTGCCGTTGCAGCGAACTACTGCGATCTGGGGTTCAGTAACTTCGGGCACGCATCCGAGGATGGCAGCCACTTTCTCGGCCACGGCCTCGCCGCCGGCGGGGCACTTCAGGCCGTCCATGTTGCCCTGCTTTACAAAAGCTTCAGCCATGGCACGGCAGCCTGCCATACCACAACCACCACAGTTGGCTCCGGGGAGCACTTCGGCGATTTCGTCGATTCTGGGGTCTTCTTCAACTTTGAACTTTTGGGCCACGAAATACAGTACAATGGCAAAGATGGCACCGATGATGCCGAGTACCAAGACTGCAGTCAAAATCATGTTGGTCATTGTTTTATAAGTATTTTGTTATTATTCCTATTGTTTTTTATTATCTGCAAAATTACATTTTTTTTTTGGTTTATTAACTATAATATTATAATTTTCCTAAAAAAAGATATTAACAATTGTGAATTTCTCCAATTCCCGCACTCCGAAAGCCACACTTTGTCGCCCCAAAATCAACCCATTTCGACAAACTCAAACCTCGCAATATCCCATCCCAGAAATCACTTCGCAACATGAATTAAAAACGGCGACAACACATGACAAAATGACATAATCGATCCGCAACCTCACGCCACTATCATCCCCAGTTTTCAGCGAAGCCAAAGAGCTCTTTGAGCAGAGAAAGCGTTCCTTCGCTCTTCCTTCGCTCTTCCTTCGCTCTTCCTTCGCTCTTCCTTCGCTATAGCCTCGCTCCGTGAAACGGCATTCTAGCGATGTTTCACAGGGCGTTCACACCACCTTTTCCGCACTCTCAAGCCATTCCACCAAACCCAATTGTCATGCCGAGAAAGCATGATGGAGGCCGACTCCAAAACATGACATTTTGTCATGCAGGACAATAAAAAAACATGCAAAAAACACATTTTTGAGCAATTACAGATACCAAGTTAGAAAACAGCACATTAGAGAGCGCAAGGGCAATCCAAAGAAAACATTAATATGAATAATATGTATATGCACGCAATATTTATTTTTTTTCTGCGTTACTGACGCTATGATGAAAAGAATAATTTGTTTTTGCATACTGGCACTGATGTTTGCGCCCTGCGTTTTGGCACAGGACGACGAATCCGCACTCACCGTGGCCCAACTGCGCGAGAAAGGTATTAATGCCGAGAAAATCGGGCTGACCGAACTGGCCGAGCGCTATTACCGCCAAGCCCTGGAACGCCCGGAAGGCGACCCCAGCGGCGAAACCCAGCGGCTGTTGGGCATCATCTGCGAGCAGAAGGAATATTTCGACGAAGCCATCGCCCTACTTGAGCAGAGCCACACCTGCGAGGCTTTGGCACACCAAGCCTACTGCCTCATACAGCTCAACGACTTAGACAGCGCTAAACACGTGGCGTCCAGAGCCATAGAAATGGACACCGCTTCGGCCCTGGCCATGACCATGATGGCATACGTCGAGACCCAGCGCGACCAACATGTGAACGCCATCTCGTGGGCAACCCGCGCATTGAAGGCCGACCCCAAATTTGCTCGCGGCGAAAACGTGATGGGCTACATCCAATTCCGCAAAGGCAACCACCCCGAGGCCATGAAACATTTCAAACGTGCCATCCAGTTGGATAGCACATTTGCCGAAGCATATTACAATCTAGGCTCGCTCTACTGCATCCGCAACAGCCAAGAAATGGCCATCAAACTGCTGAAGCAAGGTCTGCGACGCAATCCGCGCAACATACGCCTTTATACTGCGTTAGCCTATGCCTACCGCATGCGAAACGACGCGCCTCGCGCCCTGGAATGCTACAAGCAGATTCTTGAATACGACAGCCTGCACACACCTACCCTGAACCGCATCGGCACCGTGTATTGCGACCAAGGCCACTACGACCAGGCCATCGCCTACCACAAACGCGCCCTGAACATCCGACCCAACGACGCCTCGGCTCACAAATACATCGGCAAGGCCTACACCAAATGGGGAAAGGACGATAAGGCCATACAAAGCTTTATCCGCTCCACCAACCTCTGCACTACCGACCCCGAGACCTATATGTTCCTGGCCGAGCTCTACGGCAAGCAAAAAAAGGCAGAGCGCAAAGAGCAGAGCGCCTACAAGAAGGCCGCCCGACTGGGCAACAAGGACGCCCAAGCCTGGCTGGTGAAAAAGGGCTTGAGCTGGTAACGGCACGGCACATTCCGGACAGCGAAATCTGTACATAAAGAAAAAAAAACTTTGTTATTCGAAAAAGGTTTGTATATTTGCAAAAAAATTCATGCATACAATATATAATATATATTATTTACAAACAACTGAAATAACACACGATAGCATATTTTAAATTCATTTAGAAATAAATAATACAATATATGAAGAACCTTGTAATTGTTGAGTCTCCTACCAAAGTGGGAACCATCGAAAAAATCTTGGGTAAGGATTATGTGGTGAAGTCGTGCAACGGCCACATCCGCGACCTGGCCAAGAAGGAAATGAGCATCGACATCGAGAACCAGTACGAGCCCGAGTACCAAATCACGGAAGAGAAGCACAAGCTGGTAACCGATTTGAAAAAAGCTGTGAAGGAGGCCGACATGGTTTGGTTGGCATCCGATGAAGACCGCGAAGGAGAGGCCATCGCATGGCACCTGCAGGAAGCCCTGAAGCTGAACCCGCAGATGACCAAGCGCATCGCATTCAACGAAATTACCAAAAATGCCATCCTGCATGCTATTGAGAACCCCCGCGACATCAATATCAATCTGGTTGATGCACAGCAGGCTCGCCGCGTGTTGGACCGCCTTGTGGGTTATGAGATCAGCCCCATTCTTTGGGCCAAAATCAAACCCGCACTGAGTGCAGGACGAGTACAAAGCGTAGCCGTACGTTTGGTAGTCGAACGCGAGGAAGAAATCCGCAACTTCGTCAGCCAGAGTTTCTTCCGCGTAACCGCACAATTCCATCCCACCAGCGGCCGTATGCAGGTGTTGGCCGAACTGAGCCGCCGCTACGACACCGAGGAAGAGGCTACCGCATTCTTGCAGAGCATGATCGGCTGCTCCTATAAGGTGCAGACTATCGACACCAAGCCTGCCAAGCGCACTCCCGCACCTCCTTTCACCACTTCCACCCTGCAACAGGAAGCCAGCCGCAAACTCGGATTCAGCGTGGCCCGCACCATGCAGATTGCCCAGCAGCTGTACGAAAACGGTTTCATCACCTACATGCGTACCGACAGCGTGAACTTGAGCGACCTGGCACTGGATATGGCTCAGAAAGAGATTTCTAAGCTCTATGGCGAGAACTATGTGAAGACCCGCCGCTACCAGACCAAGACCAAGGGCGCACAGGAAGCGCACGAGGCAATCCGCCCCACCTACATGGAGAACACCTCCATCAATGCCGATGCCGCACAGCGTCGCCTCTATGAACTGATTTGGAAACGCGCCATCGCATCTCAGATGGCTGACGCCGAGATAGAAAAGACCATCGTTGAAATCAACATCAGCGGTCATGAAGAGAAATTCGTATGCCAAGGTGAGCAGGTTAGATTTGACGGCTTCCTGAAAGTATACCGCGAGAGCACCGATGACGAACCCGAGGATGAGAACCTCGACAACACCCGCACCCTGCCCAAACTGATTGAGGGCATGCAGCTCAACCTGGAAATTGCGGAAGCATTGGAACATCACACCAAACATGCACCCCGTTATTCCGAGGCCAGCCTCATCCAGAAACTGGAAGCTCTCGGCATCGGCCGTCCTTCCACGTTCGCACCCACCGTCAGCACCATTCTGAAACGCGAATACGTCATCAAAGAAGACAGCGAACCGCAGTTGATTGAAAGCAAAGCCATTATGCTCAAAGACGGTTCAATCAGCACCGAGAACCGCACCGAAAAGACCGGCGCCGAAAAGGGCAAACTCTTCCCCTCGGATATCGGAAGCGTGGTGAACGCATTCTTGATGGAACACTTCACCGACATCATCGACTACAACTTCACCGCAGCCGTCGAGAAGGATTTCGACGAAATCGCATCCGGCAAGAAGGAATGGCGCAAGGTCATCGATAAGTTCTATGTGCCTTTCCACAAGAATATCCGCCAGACCCAGCAGAACAGCCATCGCACTACCGGCAGCCGCGAAATTGGCACCGACCCCAAGACGGGCAAGAAGCTGTATGCCAAAATCGGCCGCTACGGCACCCTTGTGCAGCTTGGCGACACCTCCAACGAGGAAAAGCCCAAGTTTGCCAGCATGAAGAAGGGCCAGAGCATTGAGAGCATTACTCTGGAAGAAGCTTTGGCACTGTTCGAGCTGCCTCGCACCGTAGGACAGTTTGAAGGTCACGACGTGATTGTAAGCATCGGAAAATTCGGACCTTACGTCCGTCTGGACAAGAAATTCTACTCGCTTTCCAAGAACGACGATCCTTACGAGGTTAGCTTAGACCGTTGCATTGAGATCATCAAAGTGAAACGTGTGGCAGAAGAAGAGAAAGAGCGCCTGCGCGCCCTGTATCCCCATGAGATCGGCGTACACGAAGGCGAAGTGGTAAGCAGCAATATCGGCCGCTATGGCCCTTACCTGACTTACAAAAACGAGAACTTCCGCCTTCCTAAAGCCGCCAACCCACTGGAGATGAGCATCGAAGAGGCTGTTGAGATTATCTCCAACGCCGGTGTGAAGAAACCTCGTGGCCGCAAAAAGAAAACTGAACAATAAACATATAGCAAAGTGGAATTTAAGAGCGGCCACCTCTCAAAAAGCAGTGGCTTGCTCTTAAATTTCACTTATACCTAATTAAATGACATTAAGCATAGTAATCGTCAACTACAACGTCAAGTACTTCCTAGAACAATGCCTAGAGTCGGTGTTTGGCAGCGACCGCACATTGTCCGGAAGCAACGATAAGCACCTCGACTTGGAGGTGTGGGTTGTAGACAATGCATCAGTGGATGGTTCGGTGGAAATGGTTCGGGAGAAATTCCCCCAGGTGAGACTGATTGCAAACACCGACAATGTCGGATTTGCCAAGGCCAACAACCAGGCATTGCGCGAAGCCAAAGGCGATATTATGCTGCTACTCAACCCCGACACCGTCGTGGAACGCGACACCCTTGCAAAATGTGTGGACTTCTATGCCTCCCATCCCGACTGCGGAGGGCTGGCCGTGAAGATGATCAATGGCGAGGGAACATATCTGAAAGAAAGCAAACGCGGTTTTCCTACGCCGGCCACATCGTTCTACAAAATCAGCGGACTGATTCGGCTGTTTCCTCACTCCCGCCGTTTTGCGGCCTATTACATGGGGCATTTGGACGATAACGAGACCAACAAAGTGGACATCCTGCCCGGCGCATTCCTGATGATCAGCCGCAAGGCTATAGAAAAAGTAGGTCTGCTGGACGAAAGCTATTTCATGTACGGCGAAGACATTGACTTTTCCTGGCGCATCAAACTGGCCGGCTTTGAGAACTACTACTACCCCGAGACACGAATCATACACTACAAAGGCGAATGCACAAAACATGGCAGCATGAATTATGTTTATACATTCTACAATGCCATGTCAATTTTTGTTGAGCGCTATTTCTCAGGGAATAACGCCAAACTCTTCAACATGATGCTGCACATAGCCATCTGGGGAAGAGCATCGCTGGCCTGGCTCAAGCGAATGGCACAAGCGATCGCATTGCCACTTGCCGATTTCGGCTTCGCATTTGCCGGTTTCTTGGCCATCAAACAGCTTTGGGCCACTCATTGGGCTGAGAATGTCAACTACTATCCTCCCGAATACACATGGCTGGTAATTCCGCTGTACATTTTATTATTGATGTTTGGCAGTTGGCTTTACGGAGGATACTCCAAGCCCGTGAAACTGATGAGGATAGTCAAAGGCATGGCAGTTGGAAGCGCACTATTGCTGGTGTTCTATTCCCTGCTGAATGAAAGCCAAAGATATTCCCGAGCACTATTGTTGCTCGGCAGCGCATGGACCTTATTGTCGCAACTAGGTATTAGAGGCATACTCAGCATGTTGCATGTGAAAGGTTACGATATGCGACCAAAATCATTGCGGAGTTGCATCATCGTGGGCGGAAAAGAAGAAGTGGAACGCGTAAAAAGGCTTTACGATGTTTTGGGCTGCGCTAAGGTAGTAGCCACAATGGAAGGAATTCCTAATTATGCCAAACTAAACGAGACTCTTGCATGTTATAAAGCGGACGAACTGATTTTCTGCAGCAAAGATATTACCATACAGCAGATAATCGACTTGATGACTCAACTGGGCCAACTGCCCGGAAGGAAGCAACAAGTGGAATATAAAATAGTTCCTAGCGACAGCGACTTCATCATCGGCAGGAACAGCATCAATAGTACCGAGGATCTCTATGCCGAAGAGTTGCAGACCATCGTGAGCCCTCTGAATCAACGCAACAAGCGCCTGCTGGACATCACCGTGGCCATTCTACTAATCTGCCTCTCCCCTATCCTATTCTGGATTCAAAAAGATAAAAAACACTATTTTGTCCACTGCGCCCAAGTGCTGCTGGGAAGAGTGACATGGATCGGGACCGATGGCAACGAGACCAAGTGCGGAATCTTCTCACCGGCCAACGCCATCCCGGGTAAAGCACAAAGCCTTACTCCTGAAGCAAAAGAACGACTAGAACTCAGATATTTACGAAACTACAAAATCACTACCGACCTACAAATTATTTTAAAGAACATAAACAAGATATGAAAACTACAGTAAAAATACTTGCCATATTATCCCTTCTATTGGGCATAAACCAAGTCTATGCCCAGCGTATCCACGCTTATGTGAATGCCGGAGCCATAGGTTCGCAGATTGAGGGCGACGAGCTTAAAGGTATGGACCACTGGGGTTTTACTGGTGGTGTGGGTGCTTACGCCAATCTGGACGAACGCGGTTTATGGGGCATTGCCGTGGAGACAGACTACAGTTGCCGAGGAGTCTACCATAATGCTCATTCAGACCGGAATTTCTACAACATCGACTTGGATCTGCATTATGTAGATATACCTCTCACCTTCTTCTTTCATGACCCCAAAGGTGGCATCCAGGTTGGTCTAGGCATGGTTTATGGCCGACTCGTATCACAGCCTCACGGTTTGATAAAATACAATCCCGATTATTTTATCCCAGACACCAACGATATGCAGTTCTTGAAAAACGACCTTGCCCCAGCCATTGAACTGAGATTCAACTTTTGGAAAGGCTTGTCGTTCAGCGCCAGATACCAATATTCGATCATGAAAGTCAAGAAGGATTGGCATTTTAACTATGTTCACGGACAACAAAGCTGGGCCAACGACTGCTACAACCAATCTGTGCAGATTCGACTTCTTTGGGAGTTCGGCGACGACGATACAAAATACGGCACACAAAAGAAATCCAGTAAAAAAAGGCGACGTTAAGACATGAAGACTGCACTGTTTCCCGGTTCGTTCGACCCTATCACCAAGGGACACGAGGCTATCGTGAAAAGAGCTTTGCAAATATTTGACAAAGTGATTGTTGCTGTAGGTGTCAATAGCGAAAAGCAGTATATGTTTTCTACCGATGAGCGCCTACAGAAGATCCGCTCTATGTTCGCTGAAGAGCCGAATGTAGAAGCCATCTCCTATAGCGGCATGACAATAGACCTTTGCCACGAAGTCGGCGCAAAATTCATTGTAAGAGGTGTTCGCGATGAGAAAGATCTGGCATACGAACAGACGATTGCTGCCGTGAACCAGCAATTAGACCCCGCAATCGATACTGTCATACTTCTGGCCGACTTAGCTCACAAAAACATTAGCAGCACATTGGAACGCGAAAAACTAACCCATCAAACTCAAAATAAGTAAGCACCATCAATACAGAAATCATATATTTAAAAGGTGTTGGACCCCAGAAGGCCGCTATTCTCGCCAAAGAACTTGACATTCATAGTTTTGACGACCTTTTAAATTATTTCCCATTCAGAATGGTGGACCGCTCAAAAGTGAGCACACTAGACAACTTTGACCCCAACGAACCTTATCTGGTTTTCCGCGGAAGAATCAGCGACCTGAGAACAATCACCACCGGCCGCTCTATGAGAATGGAAGCCACATTTTGTGATGGTACAGGTTCGATGATGTTGGTATGGTTCCAAGGTATTAAATGGATTAAAGACACACTGAAGCCCAACACTATTTATAATGTAATGGGTAAGCCGACCCTATTTGGCTCTACTTGGCAGATTGCTCATCCGGATTTAGAAATTGCCGCCGGCGACGCCCAAATGGCCCATGCACTCATGCCCGTGTATCGGACAACGGAAAAGGCCAAAGCCAAAGGCATTAGTTCCAAGGCCATATCGCGAATGACTGAATCCTTAATGCAGGCCATGCCGCAATACCTTCCCGAGACGCTCCCTCATAACATCATCGCAAAATACAAACTGATGGGGCGCACACAAGCCCTTCGATGCATGCACTATCCTGCCAATATGGAACAATGGCAACAAGCCATCTACAGGGAGAAATTCGAGGAACTCTTTTACCACCAACTTGACTATCAATACAGTCGCACCTCACGGCTACGATGCTCCATGGGGCATATATTCAGCATCGTGGGCGACCACTTCAATAATTTCTACAACACAAAACTGCCATTTCCTTTGACCGGTGCACAAAAACGCGTGATCAAAGAAATTAGGCAAGACATGCGAAGCGGCAGACAGATGAACCGACTGCTGCAAGGTGATGTCGGCAGCGGCAAAACGCTGGTGGCACTCATGACCATACTGATTGCCCTGGACAATCAATGCCAGGCCTGCATGATGGCTCCCACCGAAATACTTGCCACGCAACATTTCCTAAACTTCCAAAAGATGCTTGAAGGACTGGATATTTCGGTAGAGCTACTAGTCGGATCACTCAAACAAAGTCAGAAGAAAAAGATTAAGCAGCGCTTGGCTGCAGGCGAAATAGATATTCTCATTGGCACTCATGCCTTGATTGAAAACGATGTTGTATTTCCGCGTCTCGGATATGTGGTAATTGACGAACAACACCGATTCGGAGTGCAACAACGCGCAAAACTATGGGCAAAAGGCGTCATTCCGCCCCATATCCTAGTAATGACAGCCACACCAATTCCACGAACTTTGGCCATGACTTTATATGCCGACCTAGACTGTTCTGTAATTGACGAACTTCCTCCGGGAAGACAGCCCATACAGACCTCCCACGGAACTGACGCCCAACGGCTTCTGCTATTCAACTTCATGCGCCAACAAATAGCCCAAGGACGCCAAGTATATGTAGTCTATCCGCTTATTAACGAAAGCGAGAAGAGCGATCTGAAAGATTTGATGGACGGATACGAGAGCATTTCTCGCAGTTTTCCCATACCGCAATATCAGATTAGCATAGTCCATGGCCAGATGCCGGCTGATGCCAAGGCTTATGAGATGGACCGATTCAAGCGTGGCGAGACTCAAATCATGGTATCTACTACCGTAATCGAAGTCGGTGTGGACGTTCCAAATGCCACCGTGATGGTGATTGAAAACGCAGAAAGATTCGGACTGAGTCAGTTACATCAGCTTCGCGGACGCGTTGGCCGTGGTGGAGGACAATCATTTTGTATTCTGATGACAAAAGACGAGCTCAGTCGCACAAGCAAGCAACGTATCGACACAATGTGTGCTACCACTGATGGTTTTGCCATTGCCGAAGCCGACTTGAAACTCCGCGGACCTGGAGATCTTCAAGGCCTGCAGCAAAGCGGTATGCTTGAAATGAAGCTGGCCGATATTGTGGATGATGAACCTTTGGTCTGTACAACTCGAGATGAGATTAGAGCACTACTTGACTGTGATCCAGAATTGCAACTGGCCGACAACTATCCGCTTCGGCAACATGTGGCACAAAACAACGACCTCCCCCATTGGGACAAAATTAGCTAATATTACTTCTAAACATACTATATCATGATTTTAAAAGCAATGCAAGGCGACACTTTATCTTCTGGAGAACTGAAACTATACGGATTCTCCGAGAACGATGTCCCTGTAGGTTGCATAGAACTCTACAACTACGACCCTGTCAATCGACGTGCCGCTGTGGGCATAGTCATTAGCAACGAATATCGCCATCAAGGTTATGGCAAAGCAATGGTGTCTGCCTTGACAGATTTCTGCCGGCAGAATACTTCGCTCCATCAAGTCTTTGCCGACATTGCTGCCACCAACGCAGCCAGCCTACATATTTTTCAGAATGCAGGATATCAACATTGCGCCACCCTGAAAGATTGGGTTGTACGTGGCGACAAATTCGTTGACACCTACCGTTTCCAACTAATACTATAACATTTTCATCAATGAAAAAGAAAACTCTGACAATCCTCATTTGCACCGCAACAATTGGCATCTTGTTTTTGGGAACCGGCCTTCTGATGCTACGCTGCCAAAATCTTACAATAAAAGAAGACACACGCATCTATATACCTAATAACTGCGAGTACAACCAGCTAGTAGACAGCCTTAATGCTCATAATTGCATACAAAACCAAGCAATCTTTGGCTCTATAGCCCGAGCCAGAGGATTAAACAAACATATCAAACCGGGCAGCTATGTACTCTCACCCAAGATGAACGTTATTGCCGTGGTGCAGAAACTCTATAGCGGAAATCAGACCCCTATACGGTTGACAATCCCGAAGAAACGCACCCTTGAAGAGCTGTGCCAATATCTCGGCGGCAAGCTGGCATTTGAGCCAGACAGTCTACTGGCAATGATGATGGACGAAACAATCTGCCAAGAATATAACGAATCCAAAGAGACAATCATTGGCATGTTCCCGCAAAACACTTACGAGGTATATTGGACCATCCAACCCAAAGCATTATTAGACCGCATGCAAAAGGAGAATAAACTATTTTGGGAGAATCGCCAACAACAGCTGAACAAACTTGGACTGACACGCCAACAGGTAACCACAATAGCTTCAATTGTGGAAGAAGAGACCAACTGCAATGAAGAAAAGGCCGACATTGCCTCCGTCTATCTCAACCGATACAGAATGGGAATGCCATTACAAGCTGACCCAACTGTTAAATATGCCGTAGGCGATTTCTCAATCCAGCGCATCAAAGGCGAAATGCTTTTGAACGACAGTCCTTATAATACTTATAGACATATCGGTTTACCTCCCGGCCCCATCTGCATTCCTTCATCCGCATCTATTGACGCCGTACTCAAAAACAAGGGAACCAACTATTTATACTTCTGTGCAAAAGAAGATTTCAGCGGCAGACACAACTTTGCATCTTCTATGGTTGAGCACCTCTCAAATGCTCGAAAATTCCATAAAGCACTGAATGAAAGAAACATACATTAAAATACAACTTTTCGGTGAATCTATGAATGCTCAAAACAAAAGATAAAACAAAGAAAAAAAACATTTTTGCACTCAACATACAAAAATAGATTCGGAAAAATACAAAAATACATCCACACCTTCAAACAAACGTAATCCACTGAATACAAAATTAATACACAAAGCAATAGTAGAATAGTACAACAACAATATTTCAAAAAAGTAAAAAAAAACTTTGTAATTTAAAAAAAAGTTGTACTTTTGCAATTGGGTAAGTCTTATACGACCAGCTCCCATTGAATCCCCCAGGGTAGGAATACAGCAAGGGTGTTTGGTTGTAGCGGTGCGATATAAACAGCTTACCCTTTTTTTGTGCATATATGTCAACAACAATTATACTATCCTACATATTAATTATAGCAGGCATCGTCCTATGGGCGCTCCTTATACCTAGTTGCAAGCATATCTCAACTAAAGCTATGAGCTACATCACCGTTTTTGGTGGTGCTTTTCTTTTTGCCTCTTGCTTCATCAACCTTGTCCCACATATCTTTTTAGGAGAAGAGCCCTACCGCTTTGTAACACCCAACAGTCATTTCAAAGTTGCAGCAGCAGTCATGCTCGGCTTCCTCATCCAATTACTGCTTGAACAAGTAACCAAAGGAGTAGAGCACGGCCACAACCACTGCCCTTGCTGCGAAGATGAACTCACCAACCACGAACACCACCATCACGAAGGCCACTGCCACCACAAATCGCAGATTCACCCTGTTACCGGACTGATCATAGGCCTTTCAATCCATGCATTCCTCGAGGGCATGCCCATGGTGGACATTGATGGCGATATCCACCAAGGCCTGCTGTACGGAATAGTCCTGCACAATATTCCTATCGCACTAGTCATGGTCAGCCTATTCATGAACAACCACTATGGTTTTGGGAAATCATTCCTCCTTTTGGCCATTTTTGCCATCATGACCCCCCTTGGCTCACTTTGCAACCTTTACCTCGTTCCTCAAAACGAAATACTGCAAAGCCTTATCATGGCCGTTGTAGTTGGCATACTGCTCCATGTATCAGTCAGCATACTTTTCGACCACGACCACAATACATTCTCTTGGGCAAAACTATCACTCATTCTGTTAGCTTTTATTGCAGCTTATTTTACTCCCGGTTGCCCAGAGATTTACCCCACTTTTTAACCGCCCTATCTTTAAAACATGACAACAACTGAAAGCATAAAAGACCTCCTGGAGCGCAAAGACGCACTTCAACGCTTCCTCAATATCGATTCACTCAAAGCACAAATTGCAGAAGAGGAGAAACAGACTGAAGCCCCCGACTTCTGGTCCCAGCCCAAAGAAGCCCAAAAGATCATGAAGGCCATCCAAGGAAAGAAAGCCTGGGTGACCGCCTTCAACGAAGTCAACACCAGCTGCGACGACCTCCAAGTTCTTGCAGAATTCTTTGAAAGTGGCGATGCAACCGAAGAAGAGCTCATCGAACAGCTGGCAACCACACAAACGCTGGTTGAATCGCTTGAGTTAAAGAACATGTTGCAAGGCGAAAGCGACCACTTCGACGCCGTATTATCAATCAATGCGGGTGCCGGTGGTGTAGAGGCTCAAGACTGGGCCGAAATGCTTATGCGCATGTATATCCGATATGCCGAGACCCACAACTACCGCGTGGCCATTTCCAACAGCCTTGACGGTGAAGGTGCAGGAATCAAATCTGTCACGATGCAGATTGAAGGCGACTATGCTTTCGGCTATCTCAAAAGCGAAACTGGTGTACACCGCTTGGTTCGAGTCAGTCCATTCAATGCACAAGGCAAGCGCATGACCTCTTTCGCCTCGGTCAGCGTCACCCCCCTTATTGACGACACCATCGAAGTTGTCGTTGATATGTCCAGACTCAGTTGGGATACGTTCCGCTCAGGTGGTGCCGGTGGCCAGAACGTAAACAAGGTGGAGAGCGGTGTTCGCCTGCGCTATCAATACAAAGACCCCTACACTGGAGTCGAAGAGGAAATACTGATTGAAAACACCGAGACGCGCGACCAGCCCAAGAACAAAGAGAACGCCATGCGCCTGCTCCGTTCCCAGCTTTATGAGCGCGAACTCCAACACCGCATGGAGGAGCAGGCCAAAATCAAGGCCAGCCAGAAGAAGATTGAATGGGGTTCACAAATCCGCAGCTATGTCATGGACGACCGCCGTGTGAAAGATCACCGCACAAACTATCAGACCGGCGACGTCATGGGCGTGATGGATGGCAAGATTGACAATTTCATCAAAGCATATCTTATGGAATTTGGTGGAGAATAAACCATCCGCCAAAAACAAGAAAGGCTACCTCCAGCGGGGTAGCCTTTCTTGTTATCTAGGGTAAGCGATTATCGCTTCACAACACGTCTGATGGCTGTACCCTGCTTAGTAGAAACTCTAACGACAAAGGTGCCTGCAACCTGGGAAGTCAAATCAATTTGATTGCTTCCCTGCTGAGTGATAACCAGCCTACCTGAATTGTCAAAAACATCGATTTGCTCAATTTCTTCAGCACTTACGACCACCAAACCAGAAGTA
Organism: Bacteroidales bacterium; assembly: GCA_045597945.1. GTDB lineage: Bacteria > Bacteroidota > Bacteroidia > Bacteroidales > P3 > Colimorpha. The sequence goes on along the minus strand of JAZLLD010000001.1, from coordinate 3,348 downwards.
GGATTAGGATATAGATTCACCGAAACAGAGCCTTCCATGTCATCAATTCCCTGTTCTTCCAAAATGGTAAGCACCAAAGTCACAACGCTGTCGCAACCTGCATCAGTCTGGCCTTCAAACAGATATTCGCCACTTTCGGTATAGGTGATTCCGTGCCACAAATAAGAGCCCTCAGCACTAACTTCCACTATAGTATCAACACTATGGTTGACTGTCAGCAAAAGGGTAGCCACACTGTCGCATCCCTGCGAGTTGGTTGTATTAAACTGTGCCTCTATTGACTGGCGATAAGTTTCTCCATTCCAGACAAGACTGTCACACACCGTTTCTTCCATTTCAGATGTTGTGCTGTGGCGAATTGTCAAGGTGAGCGCCGTGGTACTATCGCAGCCGAGACCATTCTCGACTGAAGCCACAACACCAGCGAAATCTGCAGTATAAGTCACTCCGTTCCAAATCAATGAGTCGCAAGCCGACAAAACTTTCTCACCCTGGGTACTGTGGTTGATAGTCAGTTCCACAATGGCTATACTGTCGCAACCCACAGTGTTAGTCAAAAACACCGAATCCCTGGCAGAAGTGGTGTATACCATACCATTCCACTCATAGGAATCACATGCAGTATGCTGTTCAACGCTCTCCGAGCTATAATTGACCGTAAGATGCAAAGTCACAAGACTGTCACAACCAGCAACATTCTGCAGATGATATGTCGGCTCATCAGTAGATGCGGAATAGATAGTTCCATGCCATTCAAAATCATCACAAGCTACTTGGTTATCAACACCTTCCGTACTATAGCGTATAGTCAGGTTCAAAGTCACGATACTGTCGCAACCTGCAGCATTCTGGCAAGTAAAAATCGGGGCATTTGTACTGGCCGTGTAGTCAACGCCATGCCAAGTATACGAATCACATGCGGACTGATTATCCAAACTACTAGAACTGCGATTGATGGTCAAATATAGTGTATCTACAGCAATTCCAGCAACTCGAGCATGTGTATAAACGCCTGTAGAAGTGTAAATTGTACCACACCACTCGTATGCGTCGCAAGCATCCACATGGTAGCTCAGACCTTCAACATCGGCAATGGTCAGATAGAGCGTATCTTTACTTATGCATGCATTGTCATTAACATACTCAAATACATAAACACCCGACTCGTTGTAATACTCGCCATGCCACAGATAAGGTCCAACAACCGTTTCTGTATCAGCGCTATGAGTACCGTGATTGATAGTGAGGTTCAGCGCAACAATGCTGTCGCATCCACTAGCAGTTTGACCGATAAATGTTGGTTCATTTGTGGATTCATAATACACCACTCCATGCCATTCTGCAGAGTCACACTCAACAACAGATTCAACACTATTCACACTATTGTTGATAGTAAGATGAAGCGAAACAATACTATCGCAGCCAGACACATTAGCCAGCACCATTGTTGGAGTGTTGGTAGTTGTGGTGTATGTCATTCCATTCCATTCAAATTCATCGCATGCAACAACAGACAATACGCTGTCGGTGCTATTGTTGATTGTCAAATGCAACGTATCTGCGCTCATGCAGCCTTCCGCATTTTCGTATGTATAAATATACGTGCCACTCTCAATATAGGAAGTGCCATGCCACTCATAGTTATCACAAGCCGACTGCTGGTAAGCATTATATGTGCCCTGATTGATAGTCAGATGCAAAGTCACAACGCTATCGCAGCCCATTGCATTGGCCAAAGTCACAACTGCATCACTGGTAGATTCGGTATAGGTGACATCATGCCATTCGTATGAGTCACAAGCGGTAACAGTTTCAACACTATCAGTGCTGTGATTGATGGTCAAATACAAAGTATCAACACTTGTGCAGCTCGAACCCTCAGCGCTATGGTCATAGGTATAAACACCCGATGTCGTATAGGCCTCACCATTCCAAAGGTACTGGTCGCAAGCAGTCACATGGGATGTCAGCGCATTCGACTCGCTAACAGTTAGTTTCAGTGTATCGGTGCTAGCACATCCGGCAGCATTCACATAGTCAAATGTATAAATGCCACTCTCTGTGTAGGAAATATCATGCCACTCATAAGATTCGCATGCCGACTGTGCAAACACGTCATGAGTGCTTTGATTGATAGTCAGATGCAAAGTCACAACACTATCGCAGCCCATTGCATTGGCCAAAGTCAAAACTGCATCATTGGTAGACTCGGTATAGGTGACACCATGCCATTCGTATGATTCACATGCGGCAATCGTCTCAATGCTATCAGTGCTGCGATTGATAGTCAAATGCAAGGTAACAGTGCTGTCGCAACCCACGGCATTGGCCATAGTTACTACTGCATCATTGGTGGATTCGGTATAGGTGACACCATGCCACTCGTATGAGTCACAAGCGGTAACTGCCACAACACTATCAGTGCTGTGATTGACAGTCAAATGTAATGTAACGATGCTGTCGCAACCCACGGCATTGGCCAAAGTCACAACTGCATCATTGGTGGATTCGGTATAGGTGATGCCGTGCCATTCGTATGAGTCACAAGCGGTAACTGCCACAACACTATCGGTGCTGTGATTGATGGTCAAATACAAAGTATCAACGCTAGTACAGCTCGAACCCTCAGCTGTGTGGTCATAGGTATAGACTCCGGAAGTCCAGTAAGCCTCTCCATTCCAAAGATACTGGTCGCACGCAGTAACATGGAAAGTCAGCGCTTCTGATTCACTGACAGTAAGTTTCAACGTATCGGTGCTGGCACAACCTGCGGTATTCACATAGTCAAATGTATAGATGCCACTCTCCGTATAGGCTACATCATGCCACTCATAAGATTCGCATGCCGACTGTGCAAACACGTCATGAGTGCTTTGATTGATAGTCAGATGCAAAGTCACAACACTATCGCAACCCATTGCATTGGCCAAAGTCACAACTGCATCATTAGTAGACTCGGTATAGGTGACACCATACCATTCGTATAAGTCACAAGCGGTAACGGTCTCAACACTATCGGTGCTGTGATTGACAGTCAGATGCAAGGTAACAGTGCTGTCGCAACCCACGGCATTGGCCATAGTTACTACTGCATCATTGGTGGACTCGGTATAGGTGACACCATGCCATTCGTATGAGTCACAAGCGGTAACGGTCTCAACACTATCGGTGCTGTGGTTGATAGTCAGATGTAAGGTAACAGTGCTGTCCCAACCCACGGCATTGGCCAACGTTACTACCGCATCATTAGTAGACTCGGTATAGGTGACACCATGCCATTCGTATGATTCACATGCGGCAATCGTCTCAATGCTATCAGTGCTGCGATTGATAGTCAAATGCAAGGTA